>JASHSF010000217.1 GCA_030036955.1 Nitrososphaerales archaeon | reverse complement strand
TATTCGCTGTCCAAAATGCGGAGCCAAGATGTTAAATGGAACTTGCGTAAAGTGCAAGTACTCCCGAAAGACCGCTTACAGAAGCAGGCGCGAAGCAAAAGAATTCACATTTGCAGGCGATTAGAAAATTCACCCTTCACTGTAATTGGTGATAGAGATTCCTAAAAGAGCTCAGCTTTGTTACGCCCACTGAGGAACTCTGCACAAGGCCCATTAAAGATCTTCTGCGGTAGCTCCATTCATGAAAAAGATCGGACTGCAGGATAATCCGATTTTACATCATTCTCGATGCGCAGGTGCCTCGAGCTTTCAGCCAGGTCAAATAGAGAAGTGATGGTACGTGAACATCGCCGGGTCATCGCGCATTGGAGAGCTGTAGTCCTATTGCGTGCAGATTCCCATCATGATTGATGGTTAGCCAAGACAATCACCGGGGAAACTTTCTACACAAAGTATATCATAGGTATAGATTCCGATCTTCACAGTCGGATCCTCGTCCATGATTCTTTTTGTCTCCTTGGCATCACACCGAAGGATCATTAGACCTTTCACGTCGCTCGTGTTATTATCAGAAACAGGGCAAACAATGCATAACTTGCCGTCCCTTCGCAGCTCAAAATTTCTTCTACCATGCTCCCAGACAATTTTATCTGCACCCGGTTCATTTCTTTTGGGGGTAGCGTGAAGTAAGACGACAGTGTAGGGTCTAAGCGTCTTTAGCATGCTGCGCATATAGTCGTCAGTAATCTGGCTCATTTTTTTTAATCGCTTCGACTGAGCTTTAACTGCATTTTGGATGAACTACGCTTAGTAGCGTGAACACATGCAATACCTCCGAGGTTACAAATTATGATCTGAATTTTGCTCGTGGCTCCCTGATCACCAATGTATGGAAAAGGGCAGGTTTGGGGACCGAACCAAAATCAAGTCACCTGCTAGCGGAGCAAAGTTGTTTGTTTTTCAATCGCGCAAATCTTTTGAAATCTCTTTCGACAAACTTAGCCCCATGCCTCCAAAGGACTTTGACATAATCTTCGATTAAGTGTCTTGAAGGTTTCTTTCCTTCACTTAACATTCCCGATTTTGATTTCCATCGCATGTCTAGCTTTGTTCTGTCATTCGATAGCTCACTCAGCTTATAGTCAATGAAAGATACAGAGTAATTGCCCCATCCTTCTGAGTGCCAAGCATCAGGCGGTTTTAGAGTGACTGTGTGACGCTCCCAGCTCCATCCCCTTCCTACGTCATAGAGGTTTTCGAAAATCACGCGTTTTGAGTCACGTTTTATGATTCTTCGTTCGCCTTTTTCACCGCCGTATTTGAGGTCCTGAGGAGTATAGTCCGTGCACCATTTGTAGACAAACGGAAGTGGGGCGCGAAAGATCATGGTGACATGATATTTTCTAAATAACAATTACCGAACCCTAACTTGGAGTGCTGTCGGAGTGGCTTTGTATTTGGTCAGAGCTTTTAGCTGGCTGATTGAATGACTGGCTTTTCCCACAGGGGTTCGAGCCACTCCGAATATTTACTGTTTCGTCCATGGGTCACATCAGAATATGCCTCCACGAGCTTTCTGGTTATCGGCCAGTTGCCTGTTCCAATCATCCTTCCGTCGACCTCTCTCACTGGTGTTACCCCAGCTGCCGTTCCGGTAAGAAACAGCTCGTCTGCCGTGTAGAGTTCTTCCCTCGAGATACTGTTTCTCCGGAATTCAATTCCGAAATCCTTCGCGAGTTGAATAACAGTGTCACGCGTTATTCCCCTTAGAGCGCCGTCGGATGCCGGAGGTGTGCTAAGAATTCCATCTTTGATCCGGAATATGTTTTCAGCTGTAGCCTCGGTTACCATGTTGTCGAGGTTTAGCATGATCGCCTCGTCGTATCCAGCTTTGAAGGCTTCTATCTTAGCCAGGCTGCAGTTAGCGTAATTTGCGATGCACTTTGCCTGAGGTGGCATGATCGATGGATTTACCCTTCTCCAAGAAGACACCTGGCACCTCACGCCGCTAGTCACCTTGTCTTTCCCCAGATAGCTTTCCCAGGGCCAGCAGGAAATTGCTACGGCTACCTTATTCGGAAGGGGGTTTACACCCATCTCTCCGTAGCTGTAGTAGGCAATTGGTCTGATGTAACACTCCGGAAGATTGTTGACTGAAACTGTCTCTTTGATTGCCTCAGCTACCTCTGCGGGTGCATAGGGAATCTCCATCATGTAGATCTTGGCGCTGTCAAAAAATCTAGCTACGTGTTCTTTGAGGCGAAAAATCGCTGAGCGGTTATTTTGCATTTCAAAGCTACGTATGCCTTCGAAAACTCCTGTCCCGTAATTCAATGCATGGGTAAGTATGTGGACTTTGGCGTCATCCCACCTGCACAACTTTCCGTTCATCCAAATGAAATCAGATTCTTGCAATTTTCAGATCGCCAATTAATTTATGCTTCTATAGCGCGTTTAAATGGATATGATCATTCTCAATTCTGAGAATCGGAGATCAAGGCTCGAGTGAAGCGAGTGCTTCTGAGTTTAATTCCAGATAAGCGGCGAAAGATAAGCTGTGTTCGGTAAGACTTCTGACAAGTTTCTTAATGCCGGGAATTTCACCCGAGGCGTTAAGCCACATTGGCTGATTTTTTGCATCTTCGAAACCTATCTTGATGAATGCTTTCTCCTCTTCATTTGATTCCCCGATCCAGAAGCTCGCATTTGGAAAATGCCCTTTGGCGATCACTCGCGCGACCACGTTTCCCGCAGTCCATCTGTCTCGCCAGCGCATCATTTCGCGAATTCTTCCTGGCAAACTCTCGTCTCTTTCAAAAACCTTCGAGAGCTCGCTCTCCGACATCAAGTAGGTGGTAAAAAGATCTCGGCGCTCCAGCCTTTGCTCTAAGGCACGGTGATATTTCTTAGCAGAAGGCGTTTCTTCCATGAAAAAAATTATGGGCGTTCGGGATACAATAGTAATTTTCTCTAGTTCGAGTATTTTTCTAGCCGCCCAGTTTAGGAACTCACTTTCAAAGAAAACCGAATTTTGTCTTTGCTGTCCGCTGAGCATTTCCCCCGCCCGCTTTGAAAAGAGAGGTTGGTTAACTAGAGTCCAAAGAATGAAGATCGCTACTTAACTTGGACCTTGTGGATCTTCATTTCGGTTGGATTTTTCTTTGGGACCCGAACTTCGAGAATTCCGTCCTTGATCGTTGCATCAGCTTTTTCTGGAATCACTTCTTCTGGAAAGGGCAAGTCCTTCTTTATGCTCGAGTGAACTCTCTCGCGGTGAATGAACCCTTCCTTGCTTTCGTCGATATTTGTTTCTGCTTCGCCTTCTATTTTAATTTCTCTGGGCGTTACCGAAATATTGATCTTTTCTTTGGGAATCCCTGGGACTTCGGCGCGCACTCTGTACTCTGTTCCCGAATCTATAAGGTCGGCAAAGGCTCGTCTGGTGTTCGGAAAATCTGCGAAAGGTCGCCACATTCTCGGCCCAAACCAGCCGCCCCCGAACGGTCGCAGGAAATATGGATTAGCGAAGTTCCTGTCAAAGTCGGAAAAGATTCGATCCATTTCCCTCGGATAAAAGTCACTTCGCCTTGGCATGATCTCGGTGTCTTTCTTCTTACCTCTCCTCTTTTTTTCGGACATACTCACAGCTCATCCACATAAATCAAATGCGATTGTCCTATTTTAATCGTTAAGGCGATTTCCATTCTTGAGAATGAATGCCCTTTGCTTTTAGGCAGAATCTGGTAATCTCTCCCGATTATCAAGGCTGAAGATCGAGTCCTCATCATAAATATCTGAAACATTTTCCTATTGCCATAGGAAGAAGAGATCATGCGAAGAGTGATAATACTTGGCGCGGCTGGAAGAGATTTTCACAATTTTCTGACCTACTTTCGTGATAATTCAAATTATTGCGTTGTCGCGTTTACTGCAGCGCAGATACCGGGAATTGACGCAAGGAGATTTCCAGTTGAGCTAGCGGGCGAGAATTATCCTGATGGCATTCCAATCTTTCCAGAGGAGCGCCTTCCGGATCTCATTAAAGAGCTCAAAGTCGATGAGGTAGTTTTCTCTTACAGCGACATTTCGCATGTCGATCTTATGCATAAAGCGTCGATATCTCTAGCTGCCGGAGCGAGCTTCAGCCTGCTTGGACCAAAAGATACAATGCTTCTTTCGAAAAAGCCGGTCATTGCAGTATGCGCTGTTCGCACGGGAGCGGGCAAGAGTCCGGCGGTCAGAAAGATTTCTCTTATCCTGAGAGACCTCGGCTACCGGGTCGCAATCATACGCCATCCTATGCCATACGGGGACCTAGCCAAGGAGGCTGTCCAAAAGTTCACTTCCTTTGAAGATTTGAAAGCCCAGAAGGTTACGATTGAGGAGAGAGAAGAGTACGAAGCCCACATTGCAAACGGTTTCGCAGTTTATGCAGGCGTAGACTACGAAAGAATCCTGAGACTTGCAGAGAAATCAGCGGATGTCGTCATCTTCGACGGTGGCAACAATGACTTTTCTTTTGTAAAGCCCGACCTTCTTCTCACAGTGGCGGATGCTAGAAGACCCGGACACGAGCTAACCTATCATCCTGGCGAAGCAAATCTACGGATGGCTAATATTGTCATCATCAACAAGGTTGACGCTGCTGCGATTGAAAACACGGATGAGATTTTTGCGAATGTGAAGCAGCTCAATCCGAGAGCCAAAGTGATCTATTCGAAGCTAGCCGATTTTGTTGAAAGACCGGATGAAATAAAGGGCAAGAGAGTTCTTTGTGTTGAAGACGGCCCGACGTTGACGCATGGAGGACTGTCTACAGGTGCCGCGTACAATGTTGCCGTTCGCTTTGGGGCAAAGACGATAATCGATCCAAGAGAGAGTGCCGTGGGCTCTCTCCGAGCAGTATTTGAAAAATTCACTCAGCTGGGCAATGTGCTCCCAGCCATGGGGTACAGCGAGGAGCAGGCACAGGATCTCGAAGATACAATCAACCAAGCTGACTGCGACCTAGTAATCATAGGCACACCGATTGACCTAAGGCGACTTCTTCACATTGAAAAGCCATGCGACCGGGTAACTTACGAGATACAAGAAGTAGGTAATATTTCGATCAGAAATGCACTCGACGAGTTCGTGAAGAAACATCCAATCAAGATGGAGATACCGCTTGTTCATTGAGGCATGAAGCAACAATTGTCTCCACGAAGTATTCTCTCAGTTTCTGACCTCACTGGATTCGAGCTGTTTGAAATTATCGAAAGGGCTACCGAGCTCAAGCCTCAGATCAAGAGTCACCACACAATCAGTACGCTCTACGGTCAGGTTATCGGTCTACTGTTTGAAAAGCCTTCAACGAGGACCAGAGCCAGCTTTGAGACAGCTACCAGAAGATTGCTCGGGGAACCAGTTTACCTCTCTTCAAGCGAACTGCAAACGAGTCGAGGGGAGAGGCCCGAAGATACTGCAAGGATTCTCGGGAGTTATTTTGACGCAATAGTAGCAAGAGTACATTCTCACAAGACTTTGGAAGATCTTGCTCGCTTCGGGGGGGTTCCAATTATCAATGCACTCAGCGACCTTGAGCACCCCACCCAAGCGATATCTGATCTCTTTACAATTTTTGAGACCAAGGGGAGAATGCGTGGGTTAAGACTAGCATTCATTGGCGACGGCAACAATGTTTGCAATTCCCTACTCTTGTCGAGCGCTCTAATTGGGATGAATATGACAGTTGCCTGTCCTGAAGGATATGAACCTAAAGCTGAAGTCCTTGATAAGGCGACGATGCTTGCTAAAGAGACTGGTTCTTCGATCGAAGTAGTTAGTGAACCGAAAGAAGCAACAGAGGGTTCAGACGTTATTTACACTGACGTTTGGGTGAGCATGGGTGAAGAGGACGAGAGAAACAAGAGGATAAAGGATTTTGCGGCTTATCGTGTCGACAGGGAACTTTTGAGCTGTGCCAAGCCAAATGCCCTAGTAATGCACTGCCTACCAGCCCACAGGGGGGAGGAGATTACCGAGGAGGTAATCTCCGGGGTCAATTCCGTTGTCTGGCAGCAGGCCGAGAACAAATTGTACGGAGCAGGAGCAGTCTTAGAATTCCTCCTAGCGCGCGATATTCTGGAAGAAAAGATCGCGCCGCTCCTTTAGTGTCTGGACTGCTAGTTTAGCCTTTTTCGGGTGCCATCGACACCCCTGAAAGAATCTCTGGATTTTTGATTTCATGCTCATCGCTAGTGCCCAGCGAGCTTCTAATGCGGCCACTTCACCGCGGCACGGTCAGATCCTTTGCCGCTCGAGAATCTTAAGGCTCCCAAGGCGCCAGGGCTTCATCACAAGATCCCAAGGAGTAATGATTCCATAATCAGAAAGAGCACAACCATTGGGGCTCTTTAACACGATTCGAGCGGCGTCCTTCAGTCCAAAGCTTGACAGTAGCCATGGTGCGGGTTTAAGCTTGATGTCTGAGATTGGTCTTGCCATCTTTTGCTTGAGCCATGCTCCTGTCGCAGGAACATTTCTCGCACCTCTGAATGTGAAGTCTAAGATGTCTCGCTCCGTCACGAGCTCTCTGTCCGAACTGGATATCGCAGCTCTTCTGAATTTCTTTCTCATCATTTCAGAAAGCGCGTCAAAAAGAGTAGTTTGGCGCCTGAGGCTCGTAACTGGGCGAGAAGCGACATCTCTCACTTTCAGCTCCGATGTCAGGACTCCCGTGCTGTATAGAGCGAGTACATCAATGATCGAGATCATCCCTAACTTGCCTCCCTCGATTGCCGCTGCGTAACTAAAGCCAGTTACCTCGAACGTATGCAGAAGTGAAATTAGATCGTCGTTATTCGAAATCGTTCCCAGGGAAAGTGAGCTCTTTTCGCATTTCTCTGTTATATACCGCTCGAGGCTCGCTCTTCCGCTTTCGGTCAACCGCGAAATTACAGAGTAGCCCGAGATCCCTCTCGGGTTAATTTTGGCCCGACCGGCGTCTCTCGTCTGATGTTCCGTGTTCAGGGGAATAGCGTCCAGGCCGCTCGACAGTAGAATATTGATTGCCTTTAGGGTCTCCTCATCAGGGGACACTGTAGGAATTGATTTCGAAAATAATTGTGGAAACACATTGTATATTCTCGGCACGCTCCCCACTAGCAATACGCTCTCAGCCAAGAAAGACGTTGGTTGTACTCGACTATTAAGCGCAGTAGTGGATTATCAAATCTGAAAATGAGCTTTTATCGATTCGAACCGATGGCTTTAGATTATCTCTCGGATTTGCAATTCTCGACCGCTTTTTATCGTAACCGGGACTCCGCATTTCGGGCAGTGAAACGCAGGGTCGATAGCATGTTCATGTTTAATGTTCTGTAACCTACCTTCGTAGCCGCATTTTGTGCACGAAACGATACCCTTCAGGCGTCTTACTCTAAGCTTTGAACCCTCGGCTGGCGTGCCTTTTGAGAGGGTATCATAAGCCATTCTGAGAGTTGTGCCCTCGAGTCCTTGTAGCTCACCAAGATCAACTTTTACTAGCTGCACGTGTGATATTTTGTTATCATACATGTAACTTAACACAGATTGTAGTACTTGGTTTGCAAGCATGTACTCGTGCAATTATTGAAATCATAAGTATCCTGAGTCTCCAGAATTAAAGGACTCTGATCTTCGTCAAAGGTGAATAATTTGGTTTCAGGTCAAGCGCACAGCGATTCATGGTTTGATGAAGTCAGGGGTCTTCTCTCTTCGTGTTCGCAAAAATCGACCATGCTGCACTTTCTTGGTGTCGGAAATCCTATCAAGAGCGACGACTCCGTAGGCTTGTATTTAGTTTCAAAGCTCAGGAAAACCTGCGGGAGAAAGCCGAACGAATTTGTGACAATTCATCCTCCTTTACTCTACAGTCGCGCAGAATTTTACTTGGCAAAGATAGGGCAAAAGGGAGAGTATGCCGTCATATTCGACGCTGTGGACGCAAACTCTGAACCGGGCAGGATTATCTTCGGAGACTTGTCGAATACACAATATGGGTTCTTTTCGAGTCACAATATACCCCTAAAGTTGATCCCAGAACTCAACCCAAGTACAGTCTACATTCTTGGAATCCAGCCACAAAACATTGAGGTGGGAGAGGAGCTAAGCAGGATAGTGCTCTCCTCGGCAAATGAAGTTCTTGAGAAGATTCCGAGTTTACTAAAAGAAGGCTACTAGTTGCTCTTGGAAAGTTTCTCAAGCATAGCTTGCCTTCGGTCCCTTGCTGCCCCGAACTCTTCGACGATATCAAGCAGCGCTTGTAGTGAGTTTATGTTACCCCTTGACTCGCGCATCAACGAATCAAGCGTTTCTTTAGACTCTTCGTTTGAGTTTTTGGCTGAAAGAAGTTCGTAGCTATCGCAAAGATCCTCTTCAACTGCAATCCAGGCGAGCAGGCTCTCCGCAATCGGGTCGCAGTAGCCTGTCCTTATCGTTTCTTCCACCTTGATCGCCTGATCGACGCTTCGAATTTCAACAATCACTCTTTCTCGACTCATTTAATTTTTCACCGAAATTTCCAGAGATGACTTACCAAAGGATGATTTCGCTCGATTGATTTACGCTAAGCGGTTTGACTCACTCCGAAAGGGGAATTCTCGCCTCATCAGGAGATGATACCCAAGATAACAAATGGGATTATGCCAGTGAGCAGACTGAGGGATAGAAGAAGAACAGGAACTACAATCGACTTTGGATATTTCGGAGTTTGTTCAGCTCTTTCTTCCGGTGTCAAAACGACCTTGTTGATGATTCTGAAATAGTAAGTTATTGAAAAGAACACGTTCAAGATGAATATTACGGCCACCCCAAAGAAGAGCGCACTGCCTACAGCAAGCAGGGACTCTACGATTAGCAGCTCGCTCCAGAACATTCCAAATGGAGGCGAACCTACCATTGCGAGTGAAGAAGCCGTGTAGAGAACGCCAAGAAACCTTTGCCTCCTCCCAATCCCTTTCATTTTTTCCAAGTCCGTCTCTTCGTAACTTTCTCCTTTGATTCCTGTCAGAAGAAAAAAATTGGATTTTACTAATCCGTGGTTCCAAATCTGAAAGACTGCCGCGATGAATCCAAGCGGCGTAAGCGTTGCAATGGCTGCAAGTATGTACCCTATCTGCGCAATGGAGCTGAAGGAGAGCATCCTTCGCAGGTTGCTTTGTCCGATTGCGCCGAAATTTCCAACGATCATCGTTGCCACCGCGAGTCCAACGAGTGTGATCTGCAAACTATGCACTAGCGACGAAGAAGCACCCGAGGGAACTAGGGGTTGAACGATTTTGAGCATGGCGAATAAGATCGTCTCGTCCACTACTCGCCCGTTTAGCGCTCCAGTGAGAGCAGGGGTCGAACCATAAGCATCCGGTAACCAGGTGTGGAACGGAAATATCGCAGCCTCGGTGCCGAGGCCCACCAGCAGCATCACCATTGCAAAGAGCGCGGATATTCCGTTGTTTTGCTGAAGGAGTAGCGTTAATGAGCTGAATCGTATGCTACCAACCAAAGAGTACACTATAGCCACTCCGAAAAGGTAAACAAGGCTACCAGTACCAGCTAGAAAAAAGTACTTTAGGGCAGATTCAAGCGAAACGTCCTTTCTATCGAACGATACCAGGCCAAATGCCGCAACGCTTATGCCAGTCCAAAACAGAAAGAGTGTCAAAAAATCTCCAGAAGAGATCACGCCGATAGAGGATGTGACGAGTAGCATCAGGAGCGCAAAGAAGGGCCCGGCTTTTACATCCGGTGAGAAACTAACCATGCAATATGCCCCGACGGCGATTCCCACTACGAGGACTGTGAGGATTACCAGCAGGCCTAGCCTGTCAAGAGAATACAAGCTTGAAAAAATCGACTGGATTGGTTCTATGAGCACCGGAAGGGAAAAAACTGGTGACCAGCTGAAGAGAAATACGATCAGAGAAGTAATTAGGGCGGCAAGTGCGACGCTTCCAGTCACATATGCTCTGTATCGCCCGTAACGACTTTGCCCAAGATCGACCACAAGGGCGAGCATTGCTCCTGAGAACTGGATTTCCAGCATAGTGATGAGAAAGGGCAAATTCTCTAGAGAACTCCTGCAGCAATTAGAACAATCAAAACGACTAAAGCTGAAAGTAACAGTGCGATGTTGTTCCCGAGTATGCCGCTCTGAAGTGCTTTGACGCCTCGGACGAGAGGGCGGACTATAGACTCCTCAAGAATATCGTAAGCCTTGTCGAACTCGAAACCTTCACTCAAGAATTTGACGGTATAGTTAAGAAGGGGGGTCGATTCGACTAGTTTTTTCGCGCCACTTGGATTTGACAGGAACCCCAAATACGCCAGAGCGAGGCCTGCTACAAGTGCAATTATCGTGGCTGAAAACGCGAAAGGAATTATCGACACACTAAGGGAAGGAAGGAAAATTCTTTGATAGTTGAGTATGACCCATCCGGTGAGAACGGATATGATCAGGGCGAGCATCGGGGCGACCATGAGTGGTTGCGCTTCGTTCGCGTCCATTTTCTTTTGACCGTAGAACGCCTTGAAGAGCGCCCTGAAACCGTATAATGAAGTGAGAACAGAAGCTAAAGCGATAGTCAAGAACGCGTACACGTTGGTCGATAGGGCGCCCGAGAGGATCGAGTCTTTTGTCCAAAATCCAAGAAGGGGGGGAAGGCCCACCATTGACAGCATGGCGAAGAGAAAGGCAATGTAGGTGTACTTCATTGCGCGACGTAGGCCCCCCATATTTTCGATGTTTCTCGTTCCAATTGCTTCTATAACCGAACCCGCAGCCATGAAAGCCAATGCTTTGAAAATGCCCTGACCGATCAATTGATAGATCGCTCCGGAGAAGTTTCCGAGGCCCACAGCGGCAAACATCAAGCCCAATTGGCTGATCGTGGAATAAGCAAGAATTCGTTTGAGGTCTTGCTCCGCGCAGGCGCTAGCCGCTCCGACGATCATGCTAGTAAGTCCGATTACTAGAATCGCTCCGGAAAGTAATGCGGAAGCTCCGTAGATTGGCGAAAGGCGAACGAGCAAGAAGACACCCGCGTTCACCATCGTTGCCGCGTGAATTAGGGCGCTGACCGGCGTCGGCCCTTCCATTGCGTCGGGAAGCCAAACATGGAGCGGAACCTGGGCCGACTTCCCCATTGCACCCACAATGGCTAACGCCCCTATCAAGAACCACATTGGGTCGACTCCAAACGCATGCACGTTGCTCGAAATCGATGTGAAGCTCGTTGTGCCAAAAGTCGTGAGTGTGAGCACTACCGCGATTAGAAGCGCGATATCGCCAAACCTAGTAACGACAAAAGCCTTGAAGCCAGCTTTACGAGCTTCCTCCTTTTCGTTCCAGAAGGCGATCAAAAGCGCTGAGCAAATTCCTACGATTTCCCAGAAGAAATAAAATTGAATAAGATTCCCGGCCATCACAAGGCCGAGCATTGCGCCAATAAAGAGGAGGACAAGCGAGTAGAATTTAGTCTGTCCTTTTTCAAGTTTCATATTCTCAACAGCGTAAATCACAATTACGAAAGATAGGAAAGCGACGAATGACGATATGAGAACCGACAAGCTATCTACCTGAACTTGCAGGGAAACATTTGTCGTGGGAATGAAAAACCAGCTTCCAATCGTTTCAACGTAAGCATGGTTGAAAGTGAACGCTTGGTATGTGGCAACACCGAGAGTCAAGGCACTAGCAAGCGTGGCAAACCACTTGCAGGCCCTTTCTCCTCCGACCAGAGACACCAGCGGAACCAGAATCGAAGCACCAATTGGTAGGAGCCAGATCATCCAAGGAGCGAGCGTCAACCGTGCAGCCTCCTAATTTCAGACGGGTTTAGAGTTCCGTACTTGCGATAGACGCTAACAACGATCGCAATTCCGACTGCTTCAATGCTCGCCCCTGCTAGAATCGAGAACAAGAGAAACGAATCGGGAATAATTGGAATCTGGGCGCCTAAGCCGGAAGAGAACAGCGCGAGGTTAGCTCCTATTACTGAAACCTGAAAGGACATTATCGTCTTGATCAGATTTTTCGAATAGCTCATGGACCCTATTCCGAGAAAAATTAGGACAGTTGCGGTCACAAAGAAAACCAATTCATCGGTTATGACAACGGCCATCTAGTGAACAGTCTCCTTCGAAAACAAGTTCGTCACGACGACCATCGCCGAGCCAAAGACAACCAAAAGAATCAACAGATCCCATGGTCTGAATTGCCATACAAACTGGAATAGATCCGAAGGAGAAAGTGTGGATGGGCTTGGTACACTTGGAAGCCCGGTCAGGATTGTGAAAGTTGAAACGGCGACAATTGCAATAGACATTCCTAGAATGATTGCTCTTGTTTTACTAGCACCAATGTCAAGCTTCGATTCACCAGTCATGAGAATCGCAGTCAGGACCAGCACCGACACCGTTCCGGCGAAGGTGATTATCTCGAGCAGTCCGATGAGTATGCTGCCATAAACAGTGAATATCAATCCAGCTGCAATGCTTGCGTAGAAGAGCCCAATCAAAGAGACGGAGACGGATTTCGAAAAGATTGCGACCAAGACGGCGCCAATTAGAAGGGCAGAGAAAAGCACAGCGACGTCAATTGACAACTTTGAGGGCCTTATCCATTACTAGCGATTTCTTGTCGACTGTCGCAAGTTCGAATTCGTGAGTTAGTCTGAGAGCTTCGAACCTGCAATCGTCAACGCATTGACCACATGAGATGCAAGTGTACAGATCAAATGTGGGTCTCTTTGTTTCAATTTCTCTCGTTCCCACCTTTCGTGTTCCCGTGTGTACCATCTGTATCACTGAGGCAGGGCAGACTGCTTCGCACACTCCACACCCTGTGCATTTTACAGGGTCAATGTCCAGCTTTCCGCGGAATCGCTCTGCGACCTGTGCTGCTCCGAAAGGATACTTCTTGGTTATCGGTCGTTGGAAAGCAGTCCGAAACATTTCACCAAGCGCACCGCCCACCTTCATCCCTTTCTTGCTATCTTCAGACGCGTCATTTTCCACCAATTCGGGATTCACCTTAGTAAGATTACGATTCCAAGTTGAAGAAGACTGAGTGGAGTCAGGACTGTCCAGAAAAGATTGGCGGCTTGATTGATTCTGACTCGCGCCAGTGCCGTCTTTATCGCAAATATTGCAAAGCCAATTGCAAACACTTTGATCAAAAAGTAAGCAAGATAGATTCCATCTTGAAGAATTGTGACGTTGGTCAGGACGGGGCCAGCGGTTCCTCCCAAGAAGAGACTTGCAGCGAGCGCAGAGAGGAATACGTAGCTCAAGCTTTCCGTAAGTTTCACGTAAGCAAGGGGACGAGCTGAAAACTCTGTCATCCAGCCCGCAGCAATCTCGGTTTTAGCATCGGGAATATCGAAGGGTGGCTTTTCGAGCTCCGCGAGGGATGATACTATGAATACTGCAAAGCCGATCGGCACGACGAAGACAAACCAGTGAAAATTAGATTGAGCTTGGACAATGCCGCTTATAGAGAGATTTCCCGCTGCAACCGCCGGGCTGACAATTGCTAGCAGAAGGGGAATTTCGAAACTTGCGTATTGAAGGACGAGTCTGCCAATTGAAATCGTCGAGAACCTTCCAGCTGAAGCATATCCGAGCATTCCAGCCATGAGCGTCGAAAACGCCAGCACGAACAGGATGAACAGCAGATCGTAGGGGCTCGACACTATTGCGTTCAAGCCTACGACCGGGATGAAAATTGTTCCAATCGCTGGAGCTGCGAAAAAGAATGGAGGGCCCCACTCGAATACTAGCTTATCAGAGAACTGTGGTACTATTTCCTCTTTTGAAGTGAGTTTGAAAAAATCGGCGACAGGTTGTAAGATGCCTCGCGGCCCTGCGAGCATCGGGCCTATTCTCCCCTGCATCCTAGCGGTTGTTTTTCTGTCCAGCCACTCAAATACGAATGCGAGCCAAACAAAAAAGGTGAGTCCAGGAAAAACCAGGATCTCTACGACTTCAAGCGCGTCCAAGATTCCTCACAACTTCTTGGTCTTGTAGTGGCTGATGCCGTACTGGCGGAGGTCCTCGCCTCGAACTGACCACTGCTTCTCCTTATCAACCTCGAAAACAGAAATTCTGTCCATGCAACCGAAACATGGATCCATTCCTGTTAGTACAACAGGAACGTCTGCAAGGGTGTACCCTTTTAGCATCGAAGTAGCCGTGAGAACGTTTGCCATAGTGGGTGTCCTGATTTTGACACGCTCCGGCGTAATCCCGCCTGGAGACCTAATGTAGTAAAAGAGCTCGCCCCTCGGAGCTTCAACGTGGAACGCATTTTCCCCTTTTGGCACAGATCTCGGCGCAGTCAGCTTTGTGGGACCGGACGGCATCTTTTCAAGTGCAAGTAAAATCAACCTGCACGATTCAAGTACTTCATCTGCCCTAAGGGTCAGAAGCGACGCGACATCTCCTTGGGAACTAGTCTTCACTTCTGGAACTATTTCATCGTAAGCCGCATAAGGATCTTCTGTCCTGACGTCTCTTGCTATACCTGTCGAGCGAAGAAGCGGGCCCACCGGACAGAGTTTTCTTGCTGTTTCCGCGTCGATTTTTCCAATTCCCCGCGTTCTAACAACAAGAGTTTCTTCCCTCGATACGAGATCCCTATAGTACCTTATTCTATCTTGAATGTACGCCATTTCTCGTTTGATGGGTTCGGAAATGTTCTCGGGGAGATCTTTTCTCACACCAGAGATTGTATTGTAGGATTTGTGGACTCTGTTCCCTGTTATTGCTTCGATCAGATCCAAGACATGTTCGCGATCTTTCCATATCCACATGAATAGCGTGTCAAACCCTGTCCAATATCCAACCAGGCCAAGCCAAAGCATGTGGGAGTGGATTCTTTCTAGTTCGGCAACGATTACGCGGATGTACCGCGCCCTTTTCGGCACTTCAAATTGTAAAATACCTTCAATAGCTTGAACGTACGACAAGCTGTGGGCAAAGCTGCAAATGCCGCATATCCTCTCGAAGAGATATATGTTCTTGATCCAGGTTCTGTCCTGAGCGGCTCTTTCTATGCCCCTGTGAACAAATCCAATTCTAGGAATTGCATCAACAATCACTTCTCCTTCAAGTATTAGTTTGAAGTACTCGGGTTCATGTAGTGCTGGATGAACTGGCCCGAAGGGCATCAGGTTCTCTGGGGAGTACTGCATGAGACCCGCAGAAACTTCTCTTTTTGCCGACCCCTCTTCGCCAGAAATTGGTGAATTATTTCCTTTGTCACTCAAGCTCCATCATCTTCCTTATCTTTTCTGGGTCAGCTTCTTTTCTCAACGGAGGGGGCGCCTCTGGCGGATAGGCATCAGGCAAGATCAACCTTTGTAGAGTCATGCGATTCCCTTTGAACTCAACACCAAGGAGATCTTTTACCTCCGCCTCATACAATATGGAAGCTGGAAGTATGTCAGAAACTGAATTCAGAATCGCGTTTTCTTTGGGGACACTCGTCTTTATTGAAAGAAACTCTTTTCCCTTCCAGAAATGGTAGATTACGCCAATTGTTTTGCCTTCGTCGAATCCAGTAACCGTCGAAAGGTGGTAAAAGTCAGGCATTTCATCAATCAGGAATTTGCATGCGTCCCTCAGTTTGCCCGGTTCAATAGTTAGAACTCTCGAGTTTCGATTTTGAGAAATCTGTCCACCGACTCTTGCTGCGACGTCGTCGAGATTGCCTTCTTCCAATTACTTTTCACCTTCCTCGTGTTCCGTAGTGGATACCTTCCCAATTTGCTCTTTCGCAACTACTTGACCTCGTGGATGTTCACCCACAAGCTTCAAAATGCCAAAAAGAATTGCTTCAGGCCTTGGAGGACATCCAGGTATGAAGAGGTTCACTGGAATGACTTTGTCGACGCCATGACCGACATTGTAGCATCCCCTCATCACTCCGGCGCCAAGAGCACACGCGCCTACGGCAACCACGAGTCTTGGTTCGGGCATTTGTTCATAGATCTTCTTCAAAATGCCCCGGGTCATCGAGTTGGCAGTACCCGTCACGAGCAAAACGTCAGCATGTCGAGGACTGGCGACTACTTCCACTCCGAGCCTTTCCGCGTCGTAACGCGGAGTCAGAGATGCTAGAATTTCAATATCGCAACCGTTGCAAGACGCTGCGTTCACTGGAAAGACCCAGATTGACCGCTTTCTCGACCATCGCGTGAGGTAGCTCACAGTTTTCCACCACCGGCGGTCAAGTACCACCACATTGTCAGCATTATAACGCCGCTGCCCCCGACCACGAACAATAATGGGTAAAAGTTGCTGGTCGCCGCATAAGATCCCGCGAGGAGCAGTGTGAAAGCTTCAATGATCATGAATAGCATTGCAAAGACAAAGAGCTCGGATCTATAAACCCCTCTTTTTGGTACGTCCGCTTCACCGCCAGTATAGGGTTCATACTTTACACTCGTTCCAGACGACCTGCTTCCCAAACGGCCGATCGCATAATAGATGATAACATCCACAACAACGATCAGGACTGGGGCAATGATGAGGTCAGATGTTGGCGTCATTCTTTCAATTCACCGTGAAGAATTCTCGCTTCTCGATAACTCGATCTGCAGAAATTATGCAAGTGCTTCAGCTACCGGGATTGCTAACAATGTAAGAAATCTTGTCGCACTCTTAAAGGCTGTATGTCAATTCTCAAAACTGATAACAGCTTGCTGCATCGAGTATATCTTTCTGGGGCTCATCCTTCTGCTAACTTTTCAATTACCTTCATTCAGTTTCAACTTCAAGGGCTTGAATTTTTCCCCTGAACCTGTGAAGAACTTGGTGGAGAACTCGTAGTATAGCAACCTTATCGACTGGATTCCTGCAGCAAAGCCGTCAACGATTATAACGAGTGCATTGACTAGAACAAGACTTGAGACCAACCCTATACTGCTACCAAGATCAAAGGCGAAACTTGCGAATATACTATGTGCGATCGCGAAAGCCGCGAGTCTTAGATAAGAAAGCGAATTTGTAAGAAACGAGATAAAGACTTCGATGAATTCGCCGAGGCCCTCAACCAAATCTTGTCGCACCTTTCGATTTTTGGTGTGAAAATTTCTGAGGACTGGTGAAAAGAAAACGAGCAAGAGGCACAAAAGTGCCCCGAATGTGATGGGCAAATTAGCAGGCGAGACAAAAATCGAAAGATTCAGGCCTCCTTGAATAACTCGAACTGCAAGGACAATTCCAAGCAAGTAATATACTAGACCCAAAACTCCCTTCCCGCTGAACACAGCCTGTCTAAGGTCGCCCCTAACAGCTTGATTTCGGATATTCAAAATCAGTGATGCTGCAAGCTGTATGACTCCAAAGGACAGAGCCACTTCCACTATTGTTCCGAATGATGATATGGGTGCGAACAAAAGCGGTCTAAACGCGGGAGTCAGAAAGACTGAACCATAGAAAAATCCGAAAACAATCGCCGAGAGACCACCGACAATCATTATTGTTCCCAGACTCTTAATGGCGTGTGCTGATAGCCCGATGAAACCTCTCCTGCTTCTATAGAGGATCAGTCCAAGAACAAGAATCACTGCTCCGTCACCTACGTCGCCGAACATCATTCCGTACATTACTGGAAAAAGAAACGCGAAGATTATGGTGGGATCGACTTCATTGTAGCTAGGCATCCCCCTTATCGAAGTTAGCATTTCAAATCCTTTCAGAAGCCAGCCCTTGTTTGCTAGGAGTATGGGAATTTGGTCATCTTTTTTCGGGTTCTCAATCTCGAGGTAGTAAGAATCTGAAGTAATAGCTGCGACCTTAGTGCGCAAGTCCTGTACTGAACTTTCAATGATCCAGCCTTGAGTCACTATGAGATCTCTGGTCCTCGAAAGCATAGTGGTCGAGTCCCTCAAAAAAATCACGTAATCGGTACTAGCAGAAAGCTCTCCCTCTATTGTTCTAAGCGACTTTTCCAGTCCGACGGAATCCAACAGTTTTTGTCTAATGTTTTCTTGAACATTCCATAACGCTCTTTTTGGATCGGCATCCAAACCAGCGGGCAGATCGATTTGCCGAAAATCAAAGCTTGTCAAAAGATCATCGAGTTTTTTCACTTCCTCCTTTGATGTCACGACCACCAAGAGAGACTCTCTGGCCGACAAAGGAGTAATCTCGCTAACTGTTAGAAAACTGGATAGAGATGCTGTAAGATTCGGAAGGACCTTACTATTGACCACACCTGCCCTGACTACCGCGAAGTTGAGCTTTGCGCTCAGAATACTTGAGTCAACGTTCGATTTCTGAAGAAGATCGAGTTTGCCTCTCAGAACGCCAAGAGATTCGACATCTGCAACCAGTTTGTCAACCATAAGGTTTAGGGCATCGAGTTTTGATTCATTCTCGTCAAGAATTCTTTTTATTTCTGACTGACTGGCTCTTTTTGAGACGGTCGTTTGTGGAGATCTAGTGCCATCATACTCGAGTGCCGGAAGCAAGTCCGGAAATTTCGATCTCAAGATCGAAACTGTACTAAGCATCGACGCGCATCTCTGAGCCATTCTGAGAAATTGATCATAAAGCCCAAAACCTTCTGCCTCACCCACCGCTATTGCTTGGGCATCTATCAGCTGGACGGCATTCAGGGACGCGATTTCTTCGAGAACTCTTGTCTCGTAACGCCTTGAAAAAGCGAGATAGAATTTCTTGAATCTAATTGAGCTGAGCGAGACACTTCGCACTGATTTCAAAAGGAAAACCAGAGCATAAAGGCTTTAGCGGTCACGATTGTAATTTTTCAACAAATGAGCATTGTGGCGTTGGGCGACAAATATTTTGTAACTGCCCTGAGAGCCGTTGGAGTTGATGGTAGAGTTGTACATGGAACGAATGAAGCTGAAAATTTAGTCGACATTTTGGTTAAAGAGGCAAAGTGCAAAATAATAATCGTCTCCGAGAAAGTCGCCTCCAATCTGGATCGCAAGCGAGACGAGCTTGCAAAGTATGAGATTCAATATCCAATATTTGCCGTCATTCCAGGGCTAGATGGCGGGATTGGAAAGGAAAGAACACAAAGGCTTTACGAATTGATAAGTCAAGCCGTAGGAGCGAAACTCAAGCTTGGAGGTAGCTAAACCGGTATGTCCTCAATCAAAGACCTTCTGTCAGAAGAGAAAAATGCTGAACAGCTGGTAAAAAATGCCGAGCGGCAGGCAGAAGACATAGTCAGTCAGGCGAGAATCAAGGCGAGAGAGATATTGAAAAAGGCAGAAACCGATGATACCCGAGTCAAGGAGCTGACGCAGCTCTGTCAGTCAAGAATTTCGGCACTGAAGTCGAAAGTCATGGAAGAGTGCCAAGCCCAAGAGGCTGATACAGAAGAGCTGCTCCGAGGCAATTTTGACGGAGCGATTAAGCTCATTGTTGATAGTGTGTTGAGTATGAAAAACATTGAACAGCGAAGCGGCACTTAAACAAGAGATTCGTAACGCTGCTGAGGCAAAAGCAAACGAGTTGCTAGCCGATGCTCGTAAGAAAGCCGAGGCTATATTGTCAGAAGCTGAAAAAGAAGAGAAGAAAATTCGCGAAAGAAAAGAGCTCGATGCTACGAAACGCCTGGAGCAAACGGAACGTTTCGAGGTGGCAAAGGCCAGGATGGAATGCGCGAGACTCAAGCTAACATTGCTATCCAAATACTTGGAAGGAGCATTCGAAGAGGCACTGTCGGTCGTAAACAATCTACCTAAAAAGGACCCGAGCCTGTATGCGCGCACTCTCGCAAACTACATTGCACAAGCCTTGGAAAACTTGGGAGATTCGAATCCAATCGCCGTTTCAAGAGAGGCGGACCGCGAACTTGTTGGTAATATTCTGAAGGAACTTGAAGCCAGGGGCTACCCACATATCCCCATCTCTCTTGAATCACTGAATTGTTCAGGCGGCATTTTGATTCATGGCGAAAACATGAGAGTTTACTACGTGAACACATTTGAATCAAGGTTCTTGAAACTTGAAGAAAATCTTAGAGCAAAGGTTGCAACTGCATTGCTGAGAAAATAGAAGGACGAAAAAAGATCCGTGTCAACAAGCCAAACCGGTATTCTGAGCAGGGTAGCTGGTTCCGTTGTCGTTGGCTCCGGAATAACTGACATCATGATGGGTGAAGTTGTCTTGGTGGGCCGCGAAGAGCTCGTGGGCGAAGTCGTCAAAGTGACCGAGAAGAGCTTCACCGCACAAGTCTATGAATACACCGGAGGAATCGGGCCAGGCGGGAAAATTGTCGCAACTGGAAAGAGGTTGATCACGGAACTTGGGCCGGGTTTGCTCAACAGAATATTCGACGGCGTCGCCAGGGACTTGGAACTGCTCTTCAGAGAGCGGGGTTCTTTCATCGAAAGAGGCGTGAAGGTGAATACCCTGCGGCGTGACCTAAATTGGGAGTTTACAGCCGCACTAGCTAAAGGAGCAACCGTAGCTCCTGGCGATGTGCTTGGCACAGTACAAGAAACTCCCATGGTATTGCATAGAATACTTGTCCCGCCGGGAATGGAAGGTACTTTGAAACAAATCGAAGAGACCGGTAATTTCAAGGTGGATGAATCAGTCGCGATTGTGAGCAATCGACAGGGCGAACACAAGCTTACGTTGATGCAAGAGTGGCCTGTCAAGATTCCTCGCCCGTTTAGGGAGGGGGGAAGGCTCGGACTCGATTTGCCGCTCATTACAGGTCAGAGAGTAATCGACACGTTCTATCCAATTGCGAAAGGAGGAGCAGCGGCAATCCCGGGGGGTTTCGGAACTGGAAAAACGATCACCTTGCAACAAATCGCAAAGTGGAGTGACGCCGACGTAGTTGTCTATACCGGATGCGGAGAGCGTGGAAACGAGATGTGCGACGTCTTGACTGAATTTCCCAATTTGAAAGATCCAAGAAAGGGGCGACCCCTGCTTGAAAGAACGATTCTTCTAGCGAATACGAGCAACATGCCAGTAGCTGCAAGAGAAGCAAGCATCTACATGGGCGTAACAATAGCCGAATACTATCGCGACCAAGGGTATGACGTTGCTCTAATGATGGATTCCACATCGCGCTGGGCCGAAGCCCTGAGAGAAATATCGGGACGCCTAGAAGAGTTGCCCGTGGAGCAGGGCTATCCAGCTTATCTTCCAGACAGAGTAGCGGAGTTCTATGAGAGGGCCGGGAGGATGGAAGTAATGGGCAGACCTAAGAGAACTGGTTCCGTTACGATTATCGGCGCAGTCTCCCCACCAGGCGGAGATTTCAACGAACCCCTTACGATAGCTACCTTGAGGTATGCGGGAGTCTTCTGGGCGCTCGACCCGGAGCTAGCTTTCAGCAGGCACTTTCCAGCAATAAACTGGTTGAAGAGTTACAGCTTGTATTCGGGTCCTCTGCTCAGCTCGTTCACTCAGAGTTGGGGAAGTTACTCGGAATATGGCAAAACTTCCGAATGGTGGCGTGAAGTCTCTTCAGGATACGAAGAATACAGGTCAAGAGCTTTGGAATTATTAAACGACGCCGCAGGCATAGAATCTATAGCAAGGGTAATCGGAGAGAGCGCCCTTCCGGACGACCAGCAACTGATCCTCCTTACCGCACAATTACTGAGAGAAGGTTTCCTTAGACAGTCCGCCTTTGACACTGTAGATGCTTATTGCGAACCCCAAAGACAGGTGCTCCTTCTAAAAATGATATTAGACTTCAACGCTCAAGCAATAAAACTCGTAAAGAAGAAAGTCCCGATTGACATAATCAGAGAACTACCTCAGGTTCCCCTTATCATGAGAGCGAAAGAACATCCTGGGAGAACTGAGCACATCGCTAGTTTGATGGCAGAGTCTCACAAGGAATTAGAAAAAATTGCGAATAGTTACGGCTTCACCATCAAGGAGGGAAGTGATTCCTGAACGGTAAGCTAAAGCTGGACG
The DNA here is from genome assembly GCA_030036955.1 of Nitrososphaerales archaeon. Taxonomy (GTDB): domain Archaea; phylum Thermoproteota; class Nitrososphaeria; order Nitrososphaerales; family CADDZS01; genus JASHOD01. The sequence goes on along the minus strand of JASHSF010000217.1, from coordinate 2,634 downwards.
ACATCCAAGGTAAGGTCTACAGAGGTGTCTCTGAGATAAATGGTTCCCTGGTGTTCGTCAAAGATGTGGGCGACGCTAGTTATGACGAGATCGTCAAAATTAGAGGCTCTGATGGCATCGATCGGATGGGCAGAGTACTCGACGCAGGGAATGAATTAACGGTAGTCCAGGTTCTTGGTTCAACCTCTGACCTCCAGGCGGACGTCGCTCTAAAGTTCACCGGAAGCACGTTCAAAATTCCTGTGTCAGACCAAGTCTTGGGGAGAATGTTCAACGGGCTCTACCGACCGGTCGATGGGTTGCCCCCGGTTTACTCAGAAGATTTACGGGAAACCGATGGAAAACCCATCAATCCCGTCGCGCGAAGTCAGCCAAACAACTTCATCCAGACTGGAGTTTCAGGAATAGATACTATGCTTTCGCTCGTTAGGGGCCAAAAGCTTCCTATTTTCTCTGAAAGCGGCCTTCCTCATAACCGGCTCGCCGCACAGATTGCCAGGCAAGCGTCTGTAAAGGGCGAGAAAGAAGAATTTGCTCTGGTATTCGCAGCCATAGGACTCAAGAGAGACGACGCGTCCTTTTTCGTCGACCAGTTCCGAAACTCGGGTGCAATTGAAAGGTCAGTCGTCATCCTGAATCTTGCAGAAGATGCTGCGGTAGAGCGTCTCCTTACTCCACGAATTGCCCTAACAGTTGCTGAGTACCTGGCTTTTGACATGCAATTGCACGTACTCGTCATCCTCGACGACATGACTCTTTACTGTGAAGCTTTGAGGGAAATGAGCGCGGCAAAGGAGGAGGTTCCCGGGAGAGCAGGATACCCGGGTTATCTCTACAGCGATTTAGCGACGATCTATGAGAGAGCCGGAATTTTGAAAGGTAGAAAGGGATCATTGACCCAAATGCCGATACTGACTATGCCAGGAGGGGACATTCGCCATCCAATACCGGACCTAACCGGGTACATTACCGAAGGTCAGGTCTTTCTCGATAGAGATCTCTACCAGAGAGGAGTTTATCCACCGATCAATGTGCTTCCTTCCCTAAGTAGGTTGATGAGAAGTGGGATCGGCATTTCAAGGACCAGAGAGGATCACCAGGATGTCGCGGACCAGCTTTACGATACCTATTCCAGAGGAGTGAGGGCGAGAGATTTGGCCAAGATTGTTGGTCAGGTGGGCTTGAACGAGAGGGAAAGAAGATTTCTAGAATTCTCGGAAGTTTTTGAGAAACGCTTTGTTAACCAGGGTGATTTTGAAAGTAGGTCAATAGAGGAAAGCCTTGACAGAGCTTGGGATCTCCTGAAAATGGTTCCTGAAACAGAGCTTGTCAGAATCCATGAAAAGTTCATGGAAAAGTATCATCCATTACACCGCGCCCAAAAGATGGTTGAGTGAATGAAAGTTGTCAATCGATCGATTGGCTGCCACAAAAGGAATGCTCCAGAAGGCTAGAGAACAGCTTGGCTTCATAGAAAAGGGGAAAGAGGTTCTCACCATGAAGAGAGATCAACTCGCGAGCGAGTTGAACAAACTTCTTTCTGAATTAGGGCGAAGAAAGATTATCGATAAGTCGATTGGCGATGCCTTTGATCTTGTAAAGTACGCGTTTGCTGCCGCTGGCTTCGACTCCTTCGCGTCGGCAGCAAGTACCGTGAGTATGATCGAAGTACGGGCCCTCCCTACGAGTATTGTGGGAGTGGTGATGCCTGAGGTGGAAGTGATAAAGAAACCAGGAACGGAACAAATTCCTTCACAGATCATGATGAAAGCCACTACCAAACTGGCTGCGGCCGTGCAAGAAGCAATAGAGTTAGCTGTGGTCGAAGCCAAAGTTGAACGTCTTGCCAGAGAGCTAATGGCGACCAACAGGAAAGTGAACGCGCTTGAGAAAGTTGTGATTCCTGGAAACAAGGAGACGATAAGATACATCGAGGAAAAACTCAGCGAGCAAGCGCTTCAGGAATTCTTCGTAACCAAGAGAATGCGTGATCTATCACAGGTGACTAAAGAACGGAGAGAACAGAGCCAGGCTTAGATTATCTTCTAACAAGAGTTCACGGATTACACACTCATCTGCTTACTCGAAGCGATTACCAGACAATTCTTAAACTAACGGACGTGAATTCTGTATCTCAATATCTCACGAAAAACGCCGATTACTCCTTGATGCTCGATGCCTCTGCCAAAAATTCAGACGCCCTAATTCTTTCTAGGATATTTTACTCGCTGTTAATCTCAAGGTGTCATAACCTCACAAAAATGGCCCCTGGAACAACTAGAGCGTTCTTAGAGGCTTATTTCGAGCGGTTCTTCGTAGGGAATGTGAAAAGAATCCTCAGGTCAAAGTTCTCAGGAGTGGCAATTGACGAGAGCACAATAGTTCCCATTCCTAAGAATTACGGTGATCCTGATCTAAAGGCAATGTCCGACGCGTCTTCGCTGCAAGATGCCTTGGACTGCCTAAGGCATACTAGATTCGAAGGCGTCCTCGGAATGATACAATTTTTCCAAAAATATGGTCTGTTTTCCTTGATTGAAGCGGCCGTCGACAAGATGTTCTACGATTCGGAGCTCGTGCCGAATCTAGAAAATGTGCCTGACAATGACACCGTTAGAGAAATGGTGGGCACAG
>JASHSF010000216.1 GCA_030036955.1 Nitrososphaerales archaeon | reverse complement strand
ATGAATCCGTGACAGCGAGTGGTTTCCGAATAATGCTCAGGAACTTTGACTATGATTAAAAATAGAATATAAAGCCGAATGCAGGAGAATTTCATGCAATCCGACCTTAGATTATGCGACGAAATTATAGCGGCGTATCATTGAGTGCCCAAATTTTCAAGACATACGCTCCTGCCTTACACTTACAAATTAAGTTGCTTTACGGAGAAGTATTGGACCGGATCTGTCACCAGTGGATCAGCTGAAGCCGTCAAAAAATTGAAATTTGTAAGAAGGATGAATTCTTACTGCTTGCTCATTTCTTTCTTCTCTGAAGCAAGGTATACCCTGTAGCACTCATCGTCATCGTAGACGTGATCGTAGTACTCTTCCATGCCAAATTCCCTATTGCAGGCTTTGCAGAAAATCCGGTCCCGTACCTCTGGAGCATCTGCGCGGGCAAATTTTTGGAGAGGGCGTTCACTCTTCGATCCGATTCTGTCTTTTGGAGAACTCATACTATCAGCGCTTGAGAGAGAAATGCTTGGGGTTCGCCGCTCTTTAAAGTTGTGGCATTATTTTCAATAAAATTTCGCTTTTTCTTGATAATTTTCTGAATTTTGTTCAAACTGGAGGTTATCATATCAAAAATGCAATCCAAATCCTCCGGCCTGATTTCTTCGAACTAGCAAAATATACAATAGAAGGTACGCGCTGCGAATGCATATGCCTCATTCGTTCGACGTCGTAACCTCGGCGGCGGAGGAAAAGATCGACGAATTCAAGGCCACCGCATTGTCAAGGTAATATCGAAAGCGGAGTTGTTTTTGTAAATTCAAGTCGGATCCAAGAATCCCATTCGGCGGTTTCAAGAATTCCGGAATCGGTAGGCGCCTCGGAAAACATGGACTCAGGGAACTTGCGAACATAAAGAAGATTAGCATGTACGAGGTATCTGAACAACAGAGTCTCGCCGTTGCCGAAGCGGTTGAATAGCTCTGTACCAAGCAATAATCAGGAGTAAGGAAAAATGGTGGACATTGTTAGAGTCTCAAAGACGATTGAAGCACCCCAAAAGTTCGTTTTTGATTGGTGCACTGATTTCAGAGAGGACGATCCAAAGATAACGGGTTCTTTGGGGAAGAGGAAGATATTAGAAAAGACCCGAAAGAAAGCTATCTATGTGTCGACTTACAAAGGGAGTGACGGTGCATCGAAGACAAATGTCAATATTGTAACTCTTAAACCTCCAACATCATGGCATCTCGACCAGTTCGGAGAGGAAGATAACGAAGTTGGAGAATACAAGCTCACAAAGGTAGGGAAAAACAAGACGAGGCTAGACATGGTGTTCAAAGAGACTTGGAAGGATATTGCCGAGATACCGTCGATAGAGGAGCAAATCTCCGGGGTAAACCGATTTTGGGACATTTACGTTGCGGCGCTTGAAAAAGAGTATCAGTCGACCAAACAGTAATTGAAATTGCTTATCATCTGATCTCCTTTGGCCGGATGAAATCTATGCCGAGAATTCGCTATGGATAGTTCGCGAATGCGATGTAGAAACAATCGAGCACAAAATTTTTTGCCTTGAGCTGATAATCTGGCTCATAACCTTTCCTTTGAAAGCTCCACTACGTTTATCTTGTAATTCAACTGGGGTCTATGCAAGAATAAATAGCTAGACAAATCACAGAATCACGTCACTTGGTTCGATGACCGGCCAAGTAAGATAAAATTCGTCTCGATAGCTATTTCAAAAATCAGAGGAAAATTAGAGCTTGAAAAAAACTGAAGTTGTAACCAAAACGGCCCCTCCGACGGGCTCACCCGGATCGAATGAAGAAGAAGACGAGAGGAAACCAGTTCTGCTCGGCCAGACAAGGAGTATTAAGATCGTAGATTTGCACGTTAGAAAACGCAGGCGAAATCCTGCGAATTGCAAATATTGCAATGGGCTTATTGAATCTCGATACGCTCTCAGTAAGGGCTCACGTACTGGTGCCAGGTACTACCACATAGAGTGCGCCATCCGAGTGGGCTTTGACATTACGGTTTAAGCTGTGTAACCAAAAGCTCTGCGACTTTATTCAGCGTCGCGGTAAACGCCTAAATAAATGGTATGCTCTAAAGCTTTCTCTAATATTACGCTGATCCATTTTTCAAATGAAAAAACTTGAATCGGCAAGAATCCTTAGCTTCTATCGTATCCGCGGGTTGCGCCGTCTACGGCAGGCGGAAAGGTCTTTCAGCGCGCGAGCTATTTAACGAAGCTTTGGATGATCTTTTCTCAAACGCGTCTCGATTAAACAGGAGTGATGTCAAAGCGCTCTACATCGGTCAAGCATTCGAAGACTTTGAACACCAAGCAAACACGGCAGCTGGATTTGCGAACAATTACGGCTTTGAAAATATTCCCTACACCAGGATAGATTCCGTCTCGGCATCTGGAGGTTCCTCACTGAGGCAGGGAGTGCTCGGAATTCTCTCAGGAGAATTCGATCTCTTGTTAGACTTGAAGAGGGACCAAAGCTTCTAGGTGTACCGCGAAGCGAAGTTCAGTTTCGAACTATCAAAACTGGGCAGAAAGCCAGGGTGAATTTCTAAATGCAGAACGGCCAGTCAGAGAAATCCCAGAGCAAGTGGCCGAGAATACTCTTTGAGTCTCGGCAATAATCCAACGAATTCAGAATTTCAGACCACAGTGACTGAAAGCATCATAGCTTGAGAGGGATCGCGCGGCTGATCGTTAGCTTCAACGGGAGCTCTTGCGATTTGATTCACGGCGTCCATTCCGCTCGAAACCTTGCCGAAAACGGTGTAATTTCGATCGAGGTTGAAATTTTCCTTCAAGTTGATGAAAAACTGCGAGCTTCCACTGTTTGGATCTGAAGACCTAGCTACGCCGAGCGTTCCGGCTTCGTGATGCAGCTTCGGATTAATTTCAAGCGGAATTCTCCGTTCGGAGCCGCCCGTTCCCCAGGTGTTCCGATTTCCCTGGCCGTTTCGCGAGTTTGGGTCGCCCGTCTGGATTACAAAACCCTTCACTATTCTATGCCAGACAAGGTTATTGTAAAAGCCACTCTTTGCGAGCGTGGCAAAGTTGTTGACCGTTATGGGCGTAAACTCTTGGAACAGCTCAACCTCTATTGCTCCCGCGTTAGTGTCAATCTTTGCTTTCATTTTGATTTCTCCAAGTTTAGTTCACTTTGATAATCACTTAAGATTTTTCGAATTGATTTTCGCAAAGAGAGAATCGAATGAAATCGGATAGTATCGCGTATCCCGACTCGTCGAGCTCCGATAACGTTCTTGGGAGTATTGTCAATGAACACGACTTCACTCGGCTTCGCGCCTATTGACCTGAGAACTGCTTGGAAGCCAGATCTCTCGGGTTTTATTTTTCCTACTTCGTAAGAAGCAAAGAACCGATCGAACAGAGGGGTCGTCCATCCCTTTTTCTTCATGATTGGAACGTGAGGCGCGGAAGTATTCGAGAAAGCATACACGCTGTAGCCGAGATTCTTCAGCCACTTGACGATTTGGATAACTCCCTTTCTGCTTTTCGCTTCTCTTGCAAATGGCTGCGCGAGGATTTCGGTTGCATTGTCTTTCGGATTCATCTTCTTCCCCACTTGGCTGAGACAGTCCTTAAGATAAGTTCGAGCCGACACTTTTCCGGTTTCTAGTCGAGGAAGCTGAAGATGCATTACAATCTTCAATTTAGAAAACGGAACGTTGTAGCGCTTTGCTACCGCTTTGACAAGTGGATCGTTGTTTCGCCAAATGATCACAACTCCTCCGATGTCAAAGATGAAGATTGGAAGTCGTCTAGCTTTTTGCCTCAAGCGAATGCACGCAGAGAATTATTTTTGAACAAGCGCTCGAAACAGACGATTTGTCCGTTTTAGGGCATAGCCCCATCCCCACCGCGAATCTCGTAACTGGTAAGGATTTTTGCTTTTCCCTTGACGGTCGCTCCGACAGAGCAGTATTTTTCTTCGCTAAGTTGAATTGCTCTCTCCACACGGCTTTTCTCAAGACCAACACCTTTCAGAATGTACTTGAGATAAATTTCTCTGTAGTATTTGGGATACTCGGAAGTCTGAACGCCCCTACTACGAACTTCAAGTCCAGTCAAATTCTGTCTGGATTTGTGTAATATGTCCACAATATCGATAGCCGTGCAGCAAGCGACGGCCATGAGGAGCAAGCGGCCAGGAGATGGCCCTGTTCCGTCCCCGCCACTTTCTTTGCTGGTATCCAGCACAATCGCGTGACCTTTTTCGTCACTTGCAACAAATTGCATTTTTCGAATCCAGCTAACTTGCACTGGAAATTCATTTTCTTCCGCGCTAGACTTGCCCTTTTCCATGGGTATTTCAGCCAGAATTAGTTCGCCTGGATAAAATGCATTTGAGAAACAACTTTGCCTCGACGTGTCATTAGGGAACAGATAAAGTAAAGAAACTCTCCAGCGGTGTCGTCAAGACATCATGAACTGGACTTTGGAACAATTTGATCCCACGCAAAGAGAATTTATCGAAGACCCATATCCCTACTACAGGAAACTACGGGAAGAAGACCCCGTCCACTACTACGCACCCTTCGGTTCTTGGTGGCTGACAAGATACAAGGACGTCAGCATGGTTCTTTCAGATCACACGCTATTCATGAAGCAGCCTCCAACACAGTTGGATGAAGTTCCGTCTCCTTTACAACCTGATCTTCAAGACCTAAACGAAATACCAGAATCGATGTTATTTCTAGATCCACCCGACCATACCAGGCTGAGATCGCTAGTTACCAAGGCATTTACGCCGAGAGTTGTGGAAAATCTTCGACCTAGAATTGAGGAAATTGTTCGTAGTACGATCCACAGCGCGAAGTCGATTTCGAATGGAAAGTTCGATCTTATGACAGAAATTGCATTTCCCGTTCCAGCCATTGTGATTGCGGAGATGCTAGGCGTTCCGATCGAAGATCGCGACACGTTCAAGGGGTGGTCTGCAAGAATTATCAAAGGTCTAGACGGCACCCAGCCACCTGGGGTACTTATGGATGCAGCGAAAGCTGACCTCGAACTCGCAAATTATTTTTCAAAACTAATAGAGCAAAGAAGAAGGAACAAACAAAATGATCTCTTAAGCGCCCTAATTACCACGGAAGAAGAGGGCCGAAAACTGACGGTTGGGGAAATTATCAGCACATGCGGCCTGCTGCTTGTTGCTGGTCACGAAACCACGACCAACCTCATAGGAAATGGGATCCGAGCGCTTATTCTTCACCCAGACCAGTTGAAGCTCCTGCGCGAACATCAAGAATTTATGCCTATGGCGATTGAAGAGCTTTTGAGATTCGAGTCGCCAGTACAAAGAACAGCTCGATTTGCCTCAAAAGAAATGAAGATAGGAGATAAAACGATAGGTAAAGGAGCTGGCGTAATAACGCTGCTTGCAGCGGCAAATCGTGACCCGAGCGTATTTGCAAACCCCGAAAACCTTGATATTACGAGAAAAGAAAATCCGCACGTCGGTTTTGGCAAGGGGATCCACTATTGTCTGGGCGCCCCGCTAGCGAGACTAGAGGCGCCAATAGTCATACGCATGGTGCTGGAGGCGTTTCCGGACCTCAAGCTTGGCGAAGGGAAAGCCCAGTGGAACTCGAATACAGTGATTAGAGGTCTGAAGTCACTGCCCGTGGAATTTAACTAAGAAAGAGAACCACGCTCAAGGCACGTTGACGATGGCGATGTGAAAAACAGTGGAGATTACGTACCCTATCGTGAAAAGTGCAGCCGTTGCGCCGAACATGATACCCGTGAGCTCCGCAAAGCTCCGCAAAAAGACCTGCGTAGAGATTACAGAGTTGTAGTAGCTGATGAAAGCGATTATGAGCACTCCGAGGAATAAAGAAACTCCAATGGCAAGGTAAGCATTGCCTGTAAGAAAGTAGGGACTGGCTAAGATTACAGCGTTGATAAAGTAAGAAATTCCGGTGTAGAAAGCAGAAAGCGCTGCGGAGCCCTGAAAGCCCTGCTTGGCTTGGGCATACGCTGCAGAGGCCATGGCAATCGACGCGGCTGCACCGGCGATGATGCCCGCGAGACCAGTGATTCGCGTGGAATGATAAATCCCCAAAGAACCCGCGTGGATCCCAGCAATTTCGACTAATGCATCCGCGAGGCCCAAGACAATAAAAGAAATGTACTTTACCGATCCGCCCTGAATTTGATCAGCGAAGCTGTTCTCGTGCTCTTCCTCGTCCCTCACCATCTTTTCAAAGTCTTCCTTATCCTCGGCAGGAATGAGAGGTTCTATCGTCTTGTACTTTTGAATAGTTGAGCGCTCTCGCTTCTCAAGATACTTAACCGCAAAAGATGCCCCGAAGAACAACCGTACGAAAAGCACGTAGTTTACGAGTAAGGAGCTGACCTTGATACTGGCCACTTTGTCGGGGCAATACTTGTTCCAGTATTTGTAGTGCCCGTACTCGGTATCAGATAGTTTCTGAAGAATCTGCTTTGCCTTCGGATCTTTCTGACGTTCTGAAAGGCGTTTGTAAACCTGATAGTCAGTTAGCTCGTCCGCGCTTTCCTTGAAAGCAATTTCAGCTAGATTCATTGCAGTCGATTCAGTCAACGAACAGACCTTTTGTTGGAATTATGTACTTGAGTATTCTCCGTCGCCTTATCTGTTATTCTGTAGGTTTCCACAGCTGGCCTAATCTCGAATAGATTCCAACTGTCGTTGGTTCTTCTCCTGAGCCTTTAGCAGGACTCGAATCCTATCGCGAATTCTTGCAGCTGATTCAAATTCAAGGTTGTTCGCAGCGACGCGCATTTGCTCCTCGAGCTCGGATATCATCCGCGGAAATTCTGGAGATGCAAGTATTGATCGTTCTCCCCTCGACTTTGAAATCTCAAGCTCGAGCTCCTCGGTCTCGGCGAAAAGGGCGCGTATTTCTTTCTTGACGGTTTCCGGAGTTATTCCATTTTCGGAATTGTACTTCAATTGAATTTCTCTGCGCCGGTTTGTTTCATCAATTGCCTTCGACATTGATTTCGTCATCTGGTCCGCGTACATGATGACTTCACCGGCAGCGTTCCTCGCCGCGCGCCCTATTGTTTGGATGAGCGAAACTTCAGAGCGAAGATAACCTTCTTTGTCGGCGTCGAGGATGGCAACGAGCCCTACTTCGGGCAGATCTAAACCTTCCCTCAGAAGGTTTATCCCAACCAAAACATCGTATTTTCCGAGACGCAAATCGCGCAAGAGTTCGATCCGCTTCAGGGTTTCGACTTCTGAATGGATGTATTGAACCTTGATCCTCAAGTCAGAAAGATATTCTGACAGATCCTCAGCCATTCTTTTGGTGAGCGTTGTGACGAGAACTCTCTGCTTTAGAGCAACTCTCTTGCTGATTTCGCCTATCAAATCGTCGACCTGCCCCTGTGCGGGACGCAGAGTTATCACCGGATCAATCAGCCCTGTCGGCCTGATTATTTGCTCGACGAGCTGCTCAGCTTTGGACATTTCGTAGGGACCCGGCGTCGCCGACGTGTAAATCACCTGGTTCATCTTCAGAGAGAATTCCGAAAAGTAAAGAGGACGGTTGTCGAATGCAGAGGGGAGCCTAAAACCGTAATTCACGAGATTTTCCTTGCGCGAGCGATCTCCCTCGTACATCCCGTGGATTTGCGGTACGGCAATGTGGCTCTCGTCGATGAACGTCAGGTAGTCCTTCGGAAAATAATCTATCAGACAATAGGGGGTTTGTCCTGGTTCTCTGCCCGTGAAATAACGCGAGTAGTTTTCAATTCCCGTACAGAATCCTGTTTCCTTCAGCATCTCGAGGTCAAACTTTGTCCGCTGCTCCAGTCGCTGAGCTTCGACCAGTTTGTTTTCTAAGCGGAGCTCCTCGAGTCTCTCTTTCAATTCATCTGCAATTGCTACGAGGGATTCTTCCATCCTTTCACCGGTACCGGCGAACTCCGTTGCCGGATAAATTATTGCCTCTTTCGTATGGCGGATGGTTCTGCCAGAGATTCTGTCAACTTCGCTAATCTTTTCGACTTCGTCACCATAGAATTGGATTTTTGTAATATTCTCCTCGGCGCTGCAGATTTCAAGCGTGTCCCCCTTGACTCTAAATTTGCCCCTTGAAAGCTGAAAATCGTTCCTCTGGAAGCGCATGCTGACGAGGTGCCGGAGGAGTCTGTCTCTATCGTAGGATTGACCCTGAATGAGACCTAGTACTGATTTTATGTAGCCCTGAGGGGAGCCGAGCCCATAGATACAGCTGACGCTTGCCACGACTATGACGTCTCTTCGCGAAACGAGCGCTTGCATTGCTCTTTGGCGAAGGGTTTCGATTTCGTCGTTTATGGAAGAGTCTTTTTCGATGTACAGATCCTGCTGGGGAACATAAGCTTCGGGCTGGTAATAGTCGTAATAGCTTACGAAATATTCGACAGCATTTTGAGGAAAAAATGCCTTAAACTCGCTTGTCAGTTGGGCGGCGAGGGTCTTATTCGGTGAAAGAACCAGCGTCGGCCGCTGAACGTTTTGAATGATGTGCGCCATGGTGAGCGTCTTACCCGTACCAGTCGCGCCAAGAAGGACCTGGTGCTTCAATCCACGCCTAACCCCCTCGGTCAGTTGCTCTATCGCTTTTGGCTGGTCCCCCTTCGGCGTGTATTCCCCAGTTATCTCGAACCTTTGAGACGTAGCCTTAGAGATCTGAGAGAGAACCATGCCAAATCTACCGTTCAAATTGCCTAAAAAGAGAAGCTAGAATTCATTCCCGTTTCCATAATAAACGTTACATCTACCAATTAGTAGTTTTTTCATATTAACTACGGAATGCAAAGTTTTTGCTCCAGGTTTAAGCTTGTACGAAAGAAACTTGTTTAGCAGCCTTTAAGCTAACTTCCTCTAACTGCAACAATAACTGCAGGTACAATTGCGGCACTAATCCTTAGCGGCCCCTCCTATTTTTCATCGGCGCATACCAAGCCAGAACGACGGTAGGCTCGATATGGTGGTGCGGCTTGCAGATGACGATAATCGGGCTCGCTGCCGGATTTGCTGGCTATCTGATCGGATGTCTTTTTGGAGCAATTCCTGTCTAAACGCGACTCGAGAAAATATTCTGGAGATTCTTAGCCTAATTCCCAGCCTCAGCCTGATGCTGAAGCATGCTGAGGATCTCAGAAACCTTCGGAGAACAGTAATTCGGGATAAGGGGAAGGATCCGGGAGCCGATTCAGTTTACCTGACTTACTTTTCCCGCAAAACAGTCCTTAAGTGGAAACGACCTTAATTCAACAGTCTGCTTTTCCGAGGTATCCGATCGGCTCAGTGTGTAGCTACCGGCTTTTGTAATATGTCATTCTCTGCACCGTCAATCGGTTTATTTTTCAAAGTGAAAAAGGCAGACTGGGCCATATCTAGACCGAAGATCATGCTTTATCTAAACGAGAACGATCTGAATAATTCAAATCATGCAAGCGCCGCTTACTGATTATATTTCGGCTGCTTTGGGAAAAAGAAAGCTGACACTGCTAATTCATGACGTGTCATTGCTGAATGTCTTTACCGGGGAGATCTATGA
>JASHSF010000215.1 GCA_030036955.1 Nitrososphaerales archaeon | reverse complement strand
TCGCGGAGGACCGCCATAACAAGAAATTCGGTCTATTTTTTTGCGGCAATGATATTCGTTTTCGCCCTCTGGGCGCTTGACGGATTCTCGTACCCATCCAACCCTATAGCGTTCGCTCTGAACGGAATCTCCAAAGTCCTTGGCTTCGCATCCGTCGCAGCTTTGTTTGTGTCAAAGCCGAGAGAAGTTTCGCCCGCGAAAGGACAACAGGTGAATTCCGTGAAAGAGCTACCTGAAACAGGGAATTGAATTTCTCAATTGAAAAATATAGTCCTAAATTTCAGAGTCGTGGGGCACAACCTCCCCGGCATAAAGTTCACCATAGTGCAGGGCGCTGTTGTTGACAGGGATCCAGTCTACATCGGAATCCAAAAGAAAGACGAAGTGATTGATCTCGCGCGGGGCGATGCGAAGAAAGCAGAATTCAATTTCCCGGTTGAAGTAATCCCCGGCAAAGAATACGATTTTCGAGGACCATTTATTCACGGAGGGAAAGGAGAGAGATTTCTTTACCTTAGCTGGGGCGAACTCGGCAAAGGAAACAAGTTTGAAATGTTTCGCCGGGCAAAGCTGTTCCTCTCAGATATTGAGCTAAAGATTCTCAAAGCTGCGCTTTCAAACAATTCGCGTACGATTGAAGGCGCCATCGATCTTACGGACGACAAGGGAGGGCCTTTGTGCGGGAGCGCCGTCTCGCGAAAAGTAATCTGGCGTGCTAGCTGATTACTTTTCTGAATTGATACAGCGTCGCAGCGAAGCTTGCGATAGCGATAATCCCTATCAAAACGTACGCGTAAAAAACCGTGCTTGCGCTCAGCCCGCCGATTACCAGCTCGCGCGTCACGTTAGCCGCGTAGCTTACCGGATTGTAGTTTGAGATTGTCTGAGCCCAGGCGGGGAAAAACGAGACCGGGAACATTGAGCTGCTGACGAATATTATTGGAAAGAAAATGACTCCGGAGATCGCGGAAATCGTCTCCGTCTTTCTAGTCTTCAGCCCAATAGCAAGGAAAATCCCTGAAAGCGCAAGCTCGAAAAATGCTACTGTGAGAAGTATCAGAAGGACACCGGGAATTCCCGATGAAATTTTCACGCCGAGCGCAATTGCAAGTGCAAGCGAAATGATCGATTGCATCACTACCACGAGCATGTCAGTGAACAACCGACCGAGCAAAATTGCTGGCCTCACGACCTGCGTCAGAAGCATTTTTGAAAGAAATCCTGAATTCAGATCGTTCGCAATCGACACTCCTCCCAGAGGGGCGCTTATCATAGCATTCAGCACGACCACTCCAGGGGTAAGGTAAGCGAGATACCCTCCCGAGACACCGGGAAGAAAGAGGCTGAACTTTTGCAGCAGCTGCGAAAAGAGAAGCAGAAAGAGCAGGGGGGTGAATAGATTTGTTCCGAGAAGCGTCGGATTCCTGAAAAGCTTGATCAGGTACCTTTGAAAAAGAGATTGGGTGTCGTAGAGGAATGCCAAAACAAATCAACTCACACGAGGAACGGTTCCGTTTCCCTTCTCGATAGTTCATCCGACCTTATGCGCCGCCCCGTCTGGCGCAGGAACACGTCGTCGAGCGTAGGAGAGGAGATGCTGAGAAAAGACGGTCTGATGCCGCTAGCCTGGAGAGCGGTCACGATATCTGCAATTATCTCGCCTGCATTTTTTGCATATGCGACTATTCCGCCCTCCGAATCGCTAATGTTCGTTAGGCCTTGAATCGTTTTCAAAATCTCCTTTGCTCTGGATCTTAATCCAGAGTCCTCAATCGTAAGAGTAATTGCGTCCCCGCCGAGCGCGGCTTTCAGCTCTGAGGGAGTGCCATTTGCCACGAGCTGCCCGTGATCTATCACCGAAAGCTGTCTGCAGAGTCTATCGGCTTCCTCGAGGTACTGCGTAGTCAGAAAAATCGTAATTCCCTGTTTTTTGTTCAAGCCCTCGAGATATTCCCAGATCGCTACGCGCGATTGCGTATCGAGTCCGGTAGTCGGTTCATCCAAGAAAAGCAGCTTCGGCTCGTGAATCAGCGCCGAGGCAAGATCGAGCCTCTTCCTCATTCCGCCAGAGTAGCGGCCCGCAGGCTTGTTTCCGACATCTTCGAGCTGCACGAGTTTCAGCAGCTCTTCGATTCTCTCTTCCAAAATTTTTCCGTGCAGTTGCTGCAAGCGCCCCTGGAGGCGAAGGTTTTCGCGACCCGTTAAATCGACGTCTAGGCTGGTTTCCTGAGACAGCACGCCGATTGATCTTCTGATTTCCCTCGGTGATCTGTCCAAATCGTAGCCTGCTACGGAAACCTTGCCTGCTGTTTTTCTTAGGAGCGTCGTGAGCGCCTTGATAGTCGTGCTCTTACCTGCACCGTTCGGGCCAAGAAAACCAAAGAACTCTCCTTCTTTTACTCCGAACGAGATGTCGCTTACTGCCTTTGTGCCGTCGGGGTAAACGACGCTAAGACCTTCAACAGTAATAATATCTGGCAATCTAATTTCAAGATCACTCGAGATTCGGGCTTGGATTAGGCTTGAGGTGCTTTAGCTCACCCCAATCAACATATCTACTACGCCAGCAGTAAGCAGAGATATGCAAAGATTAGTTCTCGAGTCCGAAGTTCTGGAATTTGCGAGAGTCTCGGATGACGATGCCCTTCAGAAAATTAAATCGCTGAAGGTCATCCATTTCATAAAGCAGGACGCCGAAGAGATGATAATGATTCTGAGCGTGGAATTCAAAGATCCGAAAACAAAACTAAACGACATTTTCAATGAACCTGGATTAGAAATGCAGGTGCTGGATCGAAGTAATGGAAAATACACTTTGTTCATGAAGAGCCTGCCTCAAAGCGACGAGACAGGGCGAATTTTCGCAACAAAATTTTGGCCAATCGGGGGATACATGATGACACCACTTGAAGTCAAAGACGACAAGCTCAAGATGACCTTTCTTGGCAGTGAAAAGCTCGTGAAAGTGATTACTTCGATAATGAAAGAAAATGGATTCCGATATAAAATACTGGAATTGACTGATGCGAATTTGCCGCCTAGCTCCCCCTTGGGTCAGCTGACGGAAAAGCAGCGCAGGGTCTTGACTACCGCGTACAACAGCGGGTACTACGATCTGCCGAGAAAGATTAGCTCGCGCCAGCTCGCCGCAAAGCTCAGGATCGGGAGCTCTGATCTCATAAAGCACAGGAGGAAAGCCGAAAGGCGAGTGTTATCTGCAGTTCTGAACCTTGGTTGATCAGGGCACGAGCTCTTCGCCGCTCTCGGCATCCTTCACAAGAATCGCCTTGTAAGGACACGATACCGCTGCGCGAATTATTGTCTCACTGTCTACGGTTCTATCCATGACCTCCCTCATCGCTAGCGGAGCACCGTCCTTAAAGTGTGAAATATCAAGCGCAAACACAAGGGGTGCGAGCGCTGAGCAGCTCTCGGCACCAAGGCACTTGTCTTGATCCACATTGAGAACGAGCCTTTTGTTGTCGGTCGTAACGACTTCCTTTTCTCCCCTCCTCTGGAGGCCGTCAAGCTTCGTAGAGATGAGACGCAGGATTACGTCCGAATAGCTTTCGTCTCCCTTCTTTGCCCAGTTCAGCCTTCGGTAGGCAGTTTCGTTAAGCTCGACTGTAGAATTCTTGCTCGCCAGTGTCTGTTCGCTCAAATCTCGGTTCAAGACAGCATGCTGAATTTTCCATTAAAAGCACTGCACACGATTATCAGATTTGAGAATTGTCGCGTACAAGAGCACAACAGCATCTCAAGGCGTCAAGATTGACGCGTACTTTTCCCTCAGTGGCTTTTTGTCAATTTTCCCAGTGCTCGTTTTGGGTAGCGCCTCCGTAATAACCACGAACCTGTCCGGCACCCAGAATTTTGCAATCCTTCCTTCCTCAACGAAGATCGACATGTGCTCTCGGAGCTCACTTTCAGTTAGGCTCGCCCCTGCTTTCGTCGTAACTATCGCAACCGGTCGCTCTCCCCAGTCAGAGCTCTTTGCCCCAATGACGGCAGCCTCGAGAACAGAAAGGTGGTGATTCAAAATGTCCTCGAGCTCAATCGTCGAAATCCATTCGCCCCCGCTCTTTACGGCATCTTTAGTCCTGTCGGCTATCTTTACGTATCCGCTTTTGTCAATTGTAGCGAGGTCGCGCGTGTGCAACCAACCTCCCGCCCAAAGCTCCTTAGTCAGGTCTGCGTCCCTGTAGTACTCTCGAGCTGTCCAGGGCGCTCTAACAACTATTTCGCCTATCGTCTTTCCATCGCGGGGAACGTCTTTCATGTCCTTGTCCACAATCCGGAGGTCGACAAGCGGAATGGGAAGTCCAGTCTTTAAGAGCGATTTTTCGAGCATTTCGCTCGGAGGCAGGTCGTATTCGGCCTCAGCCGGAACAGCAAGCGTAAGGATTGGAGCCGTTTCGCTAAGCCCGTATCCTGCCATAATTTTTATTCCTTGCTTCATTGCCCTACGGGCTAGTTCGGTCGGCAGCGCAGCACCGCCAATGACGACCTTCCAGCGAGAAAGAGCTTCCTTGTGGTTCTCAAGCGAGGGATGGTTCAAAACGAGATTGAGTATTGTCGGAACCATGTGCGACCACGTTACTTTCTCCTCAGATAGTTTTTCGAGTATCTTTCCTGGATCATACTTACCAACGAGAACATATTTTTGCCCTAGCAGGCCGCTCGCGTAAGGAAATCCCCAACCGTGAACGTGAAACATTGGGACGAGGGGAAGTATGACGTCTTTCGCTTCTAGCCTTACTGGGCTCTCCGAAAAACTGAGGGCCGCTACAGTTGAAAGCGTGTGCAAAACGAGCTGCCTGTGAGTAAACCACACGCCTTTGGGAGAGCCCGTTGTACCCGAGGTGTAGAACAGCGTCGCAGGCGTATTCTCGCTAAAATCTTCGGGTTCGTGGCGCGCAGCTTCTTTCAAAATATCACTGTAGAGGATTGAACCGTGCGGCGCAGTTTCAGGCATTGAGTCAGAATCGCTCAGCACGACAATTTTTTCAAGGCTCTTGACGTGAGGCGAAATCCTCGCGCAAAGAGGGGCAAACTCGTCTCGAACAAGGACTATCTGATCCTCTGCATGAGCCATAGTCTCTACAATTTGCTCTGGTGGAAGCCTGATGTTCACCGTGTGAAGGATAGCTTCTACAGAAGGAACTGCCCAGTACGCTTCAAGATAGTCGCTCGTATCAAAATCCACAACGGCAACCTTGGAACCCCGCTTTACTCCGGATGATTTTAGCCAGGACGCCAGGCGCATTGCCCTGTCGTAGAGCACGGGCCACGTTTCCCGCGTCCCGCCGTACACAATTTCGCTCGGGCTTTGCCTGTAGAGCGTTTGGGAAAGCAGCTTGTGAATCAAGAGAGGCGAATCGTATGCGCTCATGGCCAAAATCGAGTGTTGAGCAGTCAAATAATCATTGTGATCTTGAAATATCAGCTTCAACTGGCCTGGCAAATGCAATATTTTCATAATCGCTCTGCAATCAGAATTGCGAAGCTAGTGCGCGGATAATGCGTATAGACAGTCCGAAAGTAAGGGATGCGCTGATCAACGCGCTCGCTGACGAATATTCAAGGAAGATTATTTTGAAAACAATAAGCAAAGCGGAATCGGTCGAAGAGCTCAGTCGAAGCGAGAACATTCCAATAAGCACTGCCTACAGACGCGTGAACGAGCTGAAAGACGTCGGACTCCTAGCGGTGGAGAAAACCATTCTCAGCGACGACGGCAAGAAATATGAGCTCTACAGGAGCTCCTTCAGCTCCTTCAAAATCGACCTCGAGCGCGGCGAAATTACAATCGAAGCCGAGTTCAACGAAGACGTTTCAACTAGACTTTCTAGACTCTGGGCATCGATGAGGGCGTGAGACAATGGGTTCACTAGCGGTCGACACGCTAAGCGCGCTCCAGACTGTAATCGTGATTCTGGGAGTGATCATAATTTACTACGCCACTCGCGGGTACAGAAGGACAAAAAACAAATCGCTTCTCTTTCTTGGGCTAGGGTTTCTGTTTGTGACCATTGGAGCAGTGGCAGCCGGTTTGCTATTCCAGTTCTTGAATTTCGGTATTGCCGAGGTCGAGGCGATTGAAGCTGCGAGCGAAGTGGTTGGTTTCCTGCTGATTGTCTATTCTATAGTTGGAATGAAAAGCTAGTCTGATTGACTATTTAGTATAGCGATTCTCGAACTGCAGGTTCTCGGAGGGATATTATCAGAAGTGATAATCAGATTTGATGATCGTGTTCGGGCTTTAACTACCCATGACCCTACCATGAGTCATAAGCGAAACGAAAATGGCACTCAAATTAGAAGAAAAGACGAGATTCGTTGAAAAAACGGAGACAAGACAAGTAAGTCGTTGGTCGAACCGCTTCATCTGGGCGGCAATCTTCCAGGGACTCGCAGCAACGCTGCTGACTATCCCAATCATATGGCCTAGCACGGGCCTCTTTGGAATAACAGTATCGCCTGCAGTCGCGATGGTTATCGCATCAGGAAGCGCAGGAACGTGGTACACAGTTGGTTACCTGACCTACGTGATGGTAGGCGTAATTGCAGTTGGACTAACAGCGCTGTTTTACTACAACTTTGAAGTATCGCAGAGCAAGCCCTACAGGGGCGTTTCCAACGTGTTCGCCTGGATTCATCTAGTTCTGATGAACGTGGGTGTTGCAGCAGCCTGCTACATGCTCATGTATGGTGGATACTTTGCCGAGCGAGCACTGTTACCCACAACCGTAGGGGGTCTTGGACAGACTGAGCTCTGGGTGCACATCAACATCCTATCTGGTCTCGAAAGCCCAATCGCAATCGCTATTGCAATCGCGGGCGTCGGTGTCATAGCGGGCGGAATCGGCTACATACTCAACTACTTCAGAAGGTAAGTAGGAGAAAAGAATCGAGGAGCGAAGAGCAAGTCTCTTCACCCCTCTACACGATTTTTATCATAAAGCGCCAGTCATCAAATAAGGTGTTTACAAGAAATGAGAAATGAGTACATCACAGTAAAAATTCCAGTCGAACTAGCAGAAAAACTTGACAGGGTCGCAAAAGACTTGGGGTACAGGAGCCGCGCGGAAATCGTCAACGACGCCATCAGACGCTTTCTTGTAACAAAAGACGTCGAGGATCTCAGAGCAATGAACACTACTCGAAAGCTCGAAATAGCTCAGACTCCCTAAATGGGCGAATGTGAAAGTTGAGCAACATCTCAGTTGTTCTGCACGTCTTTGACGTAATGTCAAACCAAGTGTTTACTGCACAGAGCGGAGATCCCGTTTCAAGAGCAGTTTCGACTCTTGTAAAAAACGACGTGGGTTCAATAGTTGTGTTGGATGAAGATAAGCTGGTCGGTATCATAACAAAGGGGGACATTCTTCGAAAGGTCCTTCTGAAGGGACTCGATCCGAAAAAGACTCCAGCGAGGAAGGTGATGGCGCCAAAACCAGTGACGATAACCTCGAACGCGTCGATTGAGGATGCCGCCGAGCTGATGATCAAAAAGAAAGTGTCGAAATTGCCAGTGGTGAATGACGGAAAGCTTGTCGGAATTATCACATCTACGGACATTATACGCTCGGAGCCCACTGAGATCGGATATCTTCAGGAAATGATCAGAGCAAGGTTCGTGCCACACGAGCTAAGATAGCCGCCCTCCCTGGACACAGTTCAAAGCCCTAAAACTAGAATCGTATATTTGAACTGTTTTTGAAAGCGTACTTGGGCGAGGTACACAATTGTCTAGCAAAGGCAATTAGAGGATGTGTACAAGGTAAAATTGCAATGTATTGCAAGTGAATTTGGAACAGATGCAATACAATCGAATTGAATTTTGCACTCTAGATTAATTCTCGATTTGAGATTTTGAACACGCGGGAGAACTAGCTAAAGTACAAAGGGCTCGAGAACTTTGAGACGGTTCTCGCCCTGATCCCAAGGCGGGCGCTGGAGCGCCTTCGTGTGGCGGTGTCCCTGCACTTCTCAGAGCAGTACTTCGTATTTTTTCTTCCCCTGGCGAGCATTCTCGCCAACTGGCCGTCAGGCATCGCCGTTAGGATCGTATTGAAGGGAGTGCCGCAGAAATCACAAACCTGCCTTTCCTTTGATTGAGAGTTCTTTTTCTTCGAAAGGACAGTGCTGTTCAGATCGCTCGATTGCGTCTGTTCGCCCGGATATTCGGAAATTGAGGACATGGCCTGGTGTTGATGGCGTGTGGGAGAGAAGAGGGGTTATTTACAGTTTAGAACTAACTCGAGCTAACTTTTTCATCAAAAAAATTGACCCAGTTCAAAAAGAGCATTTAGCATTCTATTCCGGTTTCGGCTCGGCGTGCTGATAAATTCCGATCCAGTTCCCATCGGGATCCTTCAAAAACGCTGCCCAACCCTGGGTCGCTTTTGGGTCTATGCCAGTAGGTTCGGCGCCCTTGGACAGCAGTTCGTTGTAAGTCTTGCGAACGTCGTCTACGATAAAGCCAATGTGGTCAAGCCCTTCGCCAGCGACGTATGGAGAGTCGAAATGAGATCCCTCTGGGTAGTAGTTCAGTTCGAGCTTCTGACCTGACTCAGGGTCTCTCAAGTGGATCCATATCCCTCCGCCGTTGCTCGACATGTCTCCCCTTTTCACTTCCTTGAGACCAAGGGCATCAGTGTAAAATTTGAGCGATCTTTCAAGATCAGTAACCCGAATTCCGAAGTACTCGAGGTGCATTAAAATGCCGCTCAGATCAATCGGTTAAAAGATTGTGGGCGCCGTGCCAATTAAAAACACTATTTTCGAAGCCAAATCTCAAGCGCCAAGTCATCACTTTGAATATTGCAACTTCCAAACCTGGATTTTGCTGCAAACTCCTGAATTTCGCTCTTCGTGTGAGCGGACTTTAACAGCGTATGCTTGAAGATGAACTTCGTCATGAACGCATTTATCGGGTTCAATTTCAAGCGCTCGACGTATTGATCGATTTCGGCTTTAGAAGCATCCTTTCGCAAATCTATGATTACTGCATTACCAGAACTCTTCAAAACCCTGAAGATTTCGTCTAGTACCCTCACCGGCTCTGGAAAATTCTTGAAAGCCGAAGTGCAAATTGCGAAATCAAAGGATCCATCAGGGAACGGCATGTAAGCTGCGTCTCCCTGCCGAAAATTGACGTGCACTCCGGCTGCAAGCGCCTTTTCACTGGCAATTTTCACGAATGTCTTGCTGATGTCGAGCCCGGTGATCTCGTAGTTACCCAATTTTGCAAGTTCGATTGATAGGTACCCCGGTCCAGGAGCAACTTCGAGAATGCTCGAGCCCCTCGAAGCATGATCGCTTGCAATCTTTGCCCAAGCCCTGTATTCGTCGATGCTATTTCTGGTTGTTTTCGCGTACCACTTTGCTATGAAACCCTCCATTGCAATGCCCTTGTACGCCTTTCTCTTTTGAGGCGGGGCAGGTTGATCTTCAGTTTCCGTCTGCATTTTCGCTCTCTTCACTCCGTACCACGGGCGCGATGAGTATAATCTTAGTTCACTTTGGGTACTCACTTTCAGCTACTTTTTGCGACGATCATTTGGCTTCAAAATGTTCGAGTTTAGGCCAAAAATCGATAAATAGGATCAAAATTTGGAATGCTCCAAAGCTTTGGCGAAAAAAAGTCAAGGGAAGGACTCCACGTACGATGAGCTGATTGAGAAACTATTCCAAATCAACAATGTTCGCTACGCTGTAGTCACGGACGAGCTGGGAAATCGATACAGTGGCGGAATGAAGAAAGGGGTAAAATCTACGACTCCCCTGGATATCGAAAAGCGACTCGAAATTCAAGCTGTGTTGATCCTGAAAATGGCCGAAGGATACCAAGACTTCGATGGGGAGCTATTTTACTGCTCAATCCATTTTAAGAAAGTGTTTGCCTATTTCTTTCTCCTGGCAAAGGGAGAAAGAGTGCTATCTGTGACTCTGGATTCATTTGCCCCGCCCAGCTCGTTGGATGAAATTAGAGAAATAGTTTCAAAGTGGAAATGATCCTGCAAGCGCACTTACGACTGGCCCTGTTGGGTTGAGATTATACATGGGGCGGCAGTTGTCGTGATAGGCGGATTTTACTTTCTCGTAATCTAAAAAGTAAAGTAAGATTCTCTAGCCGGGCGCCTTGGTTCTCGGTATCACAGTGATAAATTGCATCATTGTAGGATACGGAGAGTAATCAAGTGGAGCGCTCTGGCTTGTAGAATGATACGAAAGCAAATTTGCAAACGACTGTCCGCAAATGCTCGACGGTTTCCCGCCGTCCATAGCGCATATCGCGCTTATCATGGTGTTCGCGGTGCCGTCAATTGTCTTTGCGATGCTGGAGTTAGGATCGTTCAGCTGCGATGCAATCTGCGTCCAGTTCAAGCTCGTTAGGATTGATGGATTGTACTGGTTCGTCTTGATCACATACGCGCCGTTGAAATAAATGAAAGGGTAGGAGTCAGGGTTGTAATCATTCCAAAGAGTGGTTTCAGTCGAGTTCGGCTCCTGAAGCTGATTGTGGTTTCGGTCCTCATTCTCGATGCTAATGAACCCGATGTACTTGCTGGTGTAATCTGCATTGAGGAACGAAAAGGTGGGAACGTTGGCTGGGCTATCGGTTGAGGAAGAAAGCATGTACTCGATACCGCTAAAGTTTCCAAACTGTGTAAGCGCTACAATCATTGCCCATCGCTCTGCGGCGCACAGGGGACAAAATTCTGCTCCAATATAGAGCACAGCTGGCTTGCCGTCACTCAAGATCGTCGGACCCGCTGGCGAAATTGCGTCGGGTTGAGCAATGACGCCGCTACCAGCCCCTACTGCAGCGAGCGTGCTGGTGCTTACGGTCGACAAATTCTGGTAAAGGGCACTCGGGATTGTAGCGTTTAGTATGCCCGTGGTCGTTGTCCCCGTGTGTCCTGTCGTGGTCTCTTGCACATAGATGAGATAGCCAACCGCTGCCCCAACCACAATTATGACAATGATGAGAATAGTGACAAAATTTCTCGAAGCAGATACCCTTGGCGCCACAAAAGGAACATTCTTGTGAGCGTTCTTGTGATGGTCTCGCAGGGCGGAGAGGGTCTCAAATTTTTTTCCGCAAATTGGGCACTTTGGCATCAAGGATCAGAATTCTTTATTGTCTATGTTCAAGAAAGAGCCCAAATCAACTTTTAAACAATCTGTCGCAAATTCCGAGCCTTCCCCGCGACAAGACTTTTCCACGGGAAATTCATGAACCCTTGGCTAATCGAGCGGAGACTATAATTCTTAAGCTTGCCGCACTCCACGAAGAAGAAAAATCCAACCTGAGCGACGTGAGCGCATGGTGCGGAGAGATGAGAAGAGGGATTGACCGGGTTACAGAGTTCCTGCTGTCATGGTCAGTGCTATTATCATCGGCACAGTTTATTTTTCGACCAGTAACTTAGTCGATTCGACGACAATAGAGCTTGAGAATGGGTAACTTCCATTTGCGTATGTAGCAACCTCAACCTGCCACATTCACCCTTGGCTGCGAATTTTTCATCGATGGACAAGCTGTCATGAAGATGCAAAGTGCCCCGGCATCCCTTGCTGGCAATACTCTGGCGGACCAGATTACATCGATAATTCCCTCGACGTGGCGCAGCCTTTGGATTATTTCTATGCTTGACTATAAGGGACATGCAGCGCAGAGCGAAAGAAAAAGCTCCGGCCGAGTAACTCACTGGTGCATTTTTCTGTGGTATATGACTCTCTGGCGAAAACTAGCGCTGTCTCCGTCTTTGATGTCCAGTCCGCAATCAGGGCATCGCCATTGGGACGGGGGCTGTCCAGCGCTCTTTTCTTGATTTGCCAATTACACTAAACATCCTCCCATACTTACTTCAAGTTAATTGAAACGCATGCTATTAAAAAATTCGGTTTTCCGTTATCTGTTCTTGAGACACATGCAGGAAGCAAATGAGCCGACGAAAATCGCTATTATTCGATAGCTTGAACATAAAATAGCAGCTCTTTCTTCCTTGGCAGTACCTCTACTGTAGGGGGTACTCGGAAAAGGAAGTCGAAAATGCGTTGGAATAAATAGTGGCAGATCGTAATCCGTAGTTTTTGTTCGCTTTATTTTTCATCATTTGAGACTTTCCGATAGCGAGCAAACCAGAGGGCGGCCTTTTTGCGTAACAAGATTATCGCAAGTAAAACCGATCCGCCAGTAGCAAAAGCTCCAACGAGAACCCCGAGGAAGAAAGAGAACGGATCCAAATTGCTGAAAGCAAGTTACTAGACTGTATATTTAAAGTCGAAATTGAGAATAACCCTGGAATGGGAAAAAGCAATCCGGCAGTGTGGGATTACGGCATACGTGCGGCAGTAGCTCAACGGACGAGACATAATTGATAAAGTGCGATTTTTGTTCCCAAAAATGCGACGACACTTGGAGTGTTTGCCAAAGTTGCCATAAAGCGTTCTGCCCTGATCATCTAAAGGAAGATACGCACAAATGCAAGGCCATGAATATTTCTAAAGGTTCAGAACCGGCTATTTGGGCGCTCTCTGAGTCGCTTAATCTGCCCGGAAGATTTCACTGCTTCAAATGCGAGCAATCTCGTTACACGCTGTTTCGCTTCCCGGATGTAGGCAGGAATTCTGCCATAATGACTTGTCGGCTGGAAAGCATCCTTAATTGATGCAAAACGCGCGCCTAACTCTCTTGCTCTTCTTGCGTATGAAGTAGCGACACCCACGGAATCTGCATATCCGCTTTCTGGCTCGAAATCTACAAACTCGATTCCTGAGAAGTCTATTTCACTAATTCATCTGCACACCTGCACGAAGCTTGTTGTTCCAAAAACCAAGCTGGTTGCTAAAGGATTTAGGCAGCCTGGGAAGGATCATCGTTACGAAACGAACGCGTCGCCGATCGAGCTGCCAAGAACCACCCATCTGTGCGTGCCATTGGAGATGAGATGGAGACCATCCCACTGCTTTGTAAGTGTCTTTGGTGCAGTATTTCCTTCGATACAATCTCCGGAACACTTCGCCACCGTTACCGTTACGGATCCAGAACTCGTGTTCTTAACGAACACCATCATTCCCTTTGCGGTTCCAGCTTTCGGAAGGGCTACGGTAACCGGGCTGCAGGCAAAGACTGCATAGTCTGAAGCGCCCATGCAGTAGTTACTGCTGCCCGTGTTAGCTACTTTGGCGCTCACGCTTCCTCCAACGTGAAGTGTAGTTGGAGCGCTTGTAGCTCCGAGCCCAAGCCAACCGCACTTGTTCACGACGCTGAGTACATCTGTCTTCTTAGTCCCTGAACAGCAGACCATCTTTGCGAATTCTGTAATGTTGTAGTTCTGCTTCAGGGCGCCAATCGCTATCAGTGGAACAGTGCAAGGTGCACCTGCTACTCCCTGAACGCCGTACGCACACTGTGCAAAAGAGGTTCCATAAACCCCGAACAAGCCCGAACCGTAAACACCATACGTGCCGCCTCTGCCCTGGATTCCAATATAGTGCGTATTGGTTCCACAGATCGCGGGGGAAGTGCAGCTTGAGCTCGACGCGCTTATAGCTTTTCCCGAGCCAGCGTTACTCGCGATTAGGGTGCCGCAGGCAGAGGTTTGGCTAAACTCAACCGCGCCGCAGACCGTAAGAGGCTTGGAAGGACTCGAGTTGTTTATGCCAAAAAAGCCGTTCTTGTTCACGACGCTCTTCACTTCACCCGGTTTTCCTTCGCAGACAAGGATTTGCCACTCCTGAAGGTTATTCCTTTGGCAAAAACCTCCTAGAGCGACGATTGGCACTCCACACGGAGAACATGAGAAACCTTGAACACCGACGCCACCTGATACATAAGCTTGTCCTAGTACTCCAATTCCTCCAGGCGAAACCGATGCACCCCAAACACCCCTTGTGGCACCCTTCGACGCCGTTGCAAAACCGTATACGCCGACTCCCTCACAGGCTGCCGCTCGGCCCGCAACACCTATTCCACATCCACATTTGCTTTTTGCGTAACCCTGAACGCCGATGCCACTGGGAGAACAGGCATCGCCCCATATCGCCACATCGATGCCCGTTGAAATACCATGAATTGCAGCTCCAACAACGTAACAGTCAAGATGCGCGGAGCAAGGACTACTGTTGACGGTCAGTGGCGAATCAGGACTGGAGTTGTTTATGCCAAAGAAGCCGTTCTTGTTCACTACGCTCTTGATAGTGGAACCGACCTGCCAGTTTTGGAGGTTTACGCTCTGGCACTTGTCGCCGGTTGCTACGATCGGAATTGATTTTGCGTTGCCAGCGAGTCCTTCGAGCGCTACGCCTCCTCCGACATTAAATCCCCTAACACCAATTCCGTTGGGCGAATTGGACTGACCGCACACTCCGATGCTGTGGCTGCACCCGCCCTTCGCGTAGCCCTTCACGGCAGGCAAGCAGCATGCCGCCGCTGTCGTCTGAGCGAACACTCCTGTGCGCAGTCCGCAGGCAAAAATCCCGCTTCCGCACTTTGCTTTGTTAAATACCTTCCAGGCGTAGCAAGAGGTCGTACCTCCAGTGCAAACCGTAATCCCCGTCGCCTGTTCAGCAAAATTACACTCTCCAATAATGACGGGACACCCATCTGATGCCGAAGATTCGGGAATTGCTGATCTCTTCATTACTGCATTCGATACAACAGTACTGCCGACTCCAACTGCCGCAGCTGTTAGAGCAGCCTTCCTGATGAACTGTCTTCTATTTGCGGATTCAATCGTAGATTCTGGACAAATGAGGGCGCTCTTTGAAGGCTTGCTCTCAGACGACATAACAACGATGCAAAGTCGAGATCAAGATAAGGTTTCTATTATTTCTCTATATACGTTAGAGCTAAAAGGTTATTTTTCGGCAGTACCGGCATCACGGGGATTTTCGGTCCACATTTGGAACACCGCCATTTCTCAAGCCTCTCAATTTTTGAGAAAAAACGATCAAATCTACTTGGCGGCGCTGCAAAGGACTACACAATTGGGCAGCCAGATTGGAGATCAGCTCACGCTGAGCACCGTCTTTGCCGAGCCGCTGATGTGGTAGTTGTCTCCCGAATAAGCCGCAGTAATAGTGTATGATCCAGTCGAGGTTGGCGTGAAGGTC
>JASHSF010000214.1 GCA_030036955.1 Nitrososphaerales archaeon | reverse complement strand
GGACAATTCCTTCTTCAAAGACTCGAGCCTTCCTTCAAGTTCTTTCTCTTCCAGACGCGCAATTTCCTTTTCAAGCGCGTTTCTGACAACGCCGCTTATGTCTACTTGTCTTTCCCTCAACCTTTCTCTGAGATCTTTCGGGATCTTAGCGGAAACTGTCGCAGACATTGTCAATGAGAGTACTACGTCCACGAGTGAAGTATTAAGTATTACTAAATAATACGACGTGATAGTATTACATCTGGCCAATACCGCTAGCTACATCCATTCGCATGCGTCCATCTTTGTTCTGGTACCCTCTTGATGTTCACGGAAATTGAATAGGGTTCGTGTCCAGAGCATCACAGCGCTCGGAGGCTCAAAATCTAGTACCTTGGGCCTTCGAAGCAGAATACATCGCTTAACGTTATCTCTGAGCGAGTAAGGAAGCAAATAGCAATAACTGTTACATTTGGTTTCCACCGGAGTGGCGTCGCTTGGCAATCACAACGGCGACTGAGTCGAGTACAAAGTCTGTAGTAACTGCTTCAAGATTTCCACTGGCGACTCTTCCAAGAAAAGCCTTGCAATCGCCTGACTTTGATTGCTCGAGCTCAAGTTCGAGAAATATATTAGCGTCTACGAGTACTCTTGGCACGCGCTTTTTTCACTCTTATTCTGTTTGCGTAGTGTTGCAGCTCGACCGAACTGGATCGAACACCGCTCAGCAGTCCCTCAATCGCTCCTACGGGATCTTTCTCCAATTCCATCCTGCAAAATCAGACATCCTGAAGGAATCTGGGAATCATATTAACAATTGTCATTTTCGCGAAAGTCTTTATCTTTGCTCCAAATCTCTTTCCAAGAACAGAAGTGGAATGTTTCCCTGCATAGAAGAGTTTTCAAAGAAATATCAGATAACAGGGATTACTAGCGTGAGAAAAAGTACCTTTTATTACTGAACGGTAAGTTTCAAGTCTGTTTCCTTAAAGAGTCGATGAATCGCCTTGCCAGAATCGAGCAGAAAGCTAGCGGCAATCATTTTCACGGACATGATTGGCTACACAGCCCTTGGGCAGAGGAATGAGTCGCTTTCTCTTGCTCTGGTCGACGAGCAAAGGAAGCTCGTAAGGCCGATTCTCGCTAGGCACAATGGACGAGAAGTGAAGACGATTGGCGATGCCTTTCTAGTCGAATTTCCAAGCGCGCTCGACGCTGTGAGATGCGCGTATGACATCCAGAGAGCAATAAGAGAATTCAACTTCTCGATGTCCCCAGAGAAAAAACTCCACGTGAGGATCGGAGTCCATCTAGGGGATGTGATTACTCAAGAAGGCGATATTTCGGGAGACGCCGTTAACGTCGCTTCGCGCATCGAACCTCTAGCTGAGGATGGAGGAGTATGTCTGACCCGCCAGGTCCGTGACAGCGTCACAGGCAAGTTCGATCTAGAATTGCAGAGCATGGGAAGCAAGCAGCTCAAGAATGTAATGGAGCGGCTCGAAGTTTTCAAAATCGTCATGCCATGGTCTTTGGAAGACGAAAAAGGTTCGGAGACTCTGGACAAGAGGCGAATCGGAGTACTCCCGTTCAGGAACATGAGCCCGGATGCGAGCGACGAATACTTTGCAGAAGGGATGACCGAGGAACTTATAACGACGCTTGCGAAGATTCGCGGTCTTACAGTCATCGCTCGTACTTCGATTATGCAGTACAAGAACACCACTAAGCGCATATCGGAAATCTCGAAAGAGTTAGGCACTGGCACTCTAATCGAGGGAAGCGTCAGGAAGAGCGGCGAAAAAATCAGGATAACGGTTCAGCTTTTGGATTCGAAGACCGAGAGTCATCTCTGGGCCGAGAATTACGACAACAAGCTGGTGGACGATGTGTTTGCAATCCAAAGCGAGATTGCGGTGAAAGTCGCAGACGAGCTAAGAGTCAAGCTCGCAGGAGAGGAAAGAGTCATGATAGAAGCTATCCCGACGATGGTAACTGCTGCTTACACCTTGTACTTGAAAGGGAGGCACTACTGGAACGAGAGGAGCAAGGAGAGTGTCGAAAAGGCTATCGTGTATTTTCAGGAAGCGGTAAAGAAGGATCCGGGTTTTGCACTAGGATACGCGGGCCTTGCCGATTGCTATCAGGTAATGGCCAGGAACGGGCTCGCAGAGTACGCTCCTAGTTATGAAAAGGCAATAGAGTACTCGACAATAGCTCTAAAGCTCGATGTAAATCTCGCAGAGGCACACGCGACCCGCGGGGGAACGCTGCACTACTACGAGCACAAGTGGGACGAAGCGGAAGCTGAGTTCAGGAAGGCAATTGAGCTAAAGCCGAGTTACTCCAGCGCGCATCAATGGTACTCTCACGTCCTGGGGCAGCAAAGGCGGTTTGACGAAGCCGGTAGTGAAATTCGCAGAGCATACGAGCTTGACCCCTACTCTAACAGCATCAATCACAACCTCGCCGCCTATTATTATTTCATCGGAGAATATGACAAATGTATCGAGCAACTTTGGAAGCTCAACGAAATGCATCCAACTAATGTCTCTCCATTTGTTGGTCCTGGCCCTTCGCTCATTAGAGCGTACGTGCAGAAAGGAGAATATGCTGAGGCGCTTCGCCTGACCGATAATCTCGCCAGAATAACAATAGGTCCAAATCAGGTGAAACTCTGGAAGGCGTATGTGTTTGCAGCAATGAACAATCAAGAAGATGGTCGCAAATTGATTGGAGAAGTTGAAACTGATTACAAAAGTGAAAATATCAGTCCCAACGTAATCGGCATCGTGCATTTTATGCTTGGAGATGTAGATGAGGGATTTAGATGGTTCGAGCTTGCGCTCTCTGTCCACGATGGTAACATGAACCAACTTTTGGTGGATGTGGAGTTGAAACCTGTAAGAAAGGATCCCCGCTACGCTAAGATGTTAGAGGAAGTAGGCATAAGAGCAAAGATCAGTAGTCAGCAAGAGAAAGCGTAAAAGTTTCATAAGAATTCAGGCGCGAGAAATCGGGCAGGCAGAAAGAATCCAGCAGCGGATTCTAGCAAGGTTCTTGATATGAGGGGAAGGCAATTTTTCTATCCAAAGCCAAGTCAGAACCTTCTTTGAAATAGGAGATACAATGACGCCTGCTTCTTTCGAACCGGTATATTTTCCCTCCCCTACGCGTTTAATAATGGATACAATTGTTACCGCAGTCATGAGTGCCAAGAAGAAAGTCGTCGAGAGGTTCAGTGATGGAAAGAGTCGCGGGCACCGTTTATCCAAAAAGAACGGCAGTGAGATGATTTACTTTGAGGATAGAGGAACCGTTTTGGATGCTCCCATTGATGTAGTTTGGGATTTCATTCTGAAAGACAATGAATACCATCCCAAGGCGCATCAAAATAGTCTCCGGGACATGAAGTGGAAAGATCTGAACGAGATAACTGGGGAAGGCACATGCGAAGTCATGAGGGGAGGGAAATGGAGGAAGATGAAGTTTCGTGTGACGACCATTCCACCACACGTTCGAATCGTCGAGGAATTCGGCGGCCGCTACGCCGGGCAAAAGTTTGTACTCCTCTATACTCCAAAGGGAAGGAACAAAACTGCGGTAGATGTCTTCGTTTACGCGCGCAAGCAGGTAGCGAAGGAAATGAGAGAGACTTTCGCAAATGCTCACGAAGAAGACGTCCCAATGTTGCGTAAATTCGCTCGAAAGCAACGGAGTGAAAGCTAGGTATGAAAATCTTCTTCTGTGTAATCATTTTTGACACTCTGGGATTCAGCGTTACTTTTTGATGTAAGTGGATCTAGCTATCCCGTGATCTTCGGCGTCGGCGGTCTAGGACACATGGCGGTTGAGATCTGTCGGAAGAAATCAGGAAAATAGCGAGCAGCTGCACTAGCGACGATATTTTAGTGGAGTAATGCAGAGCGCCTAAACGCCTGTTTACAAAGGCATTCTCACATTCTCAAATCGGCAATCTTGATAAGTACCCATGTTACACATTGTACCTAAGTGAATATTTCGAAATGCCCGCAAAACTCAGCGCAAGAAATCGTATCAAAGGCAGAATTACGAAGGTAAGGAAGGATTCAA
>JASHSF010000213.1 GCA_030036955.1 Nitrososphaerales archaeon | reverse complement strand
TGATTCTGCGATTAAAAGAAATCTTGCTCAAAACGTGGAACAGCCAACACGCAGATCACGCAACGAGGCTGAGAAAAACCTCTTCAGGGAGTCTACTTTTGCCTCTGGAAATAGTCGAAGAGGATTCCTAGCCAAAGCCGCCCTAATCACTGCTGGCGTCGCCGTGGGAGGCGCTCTTCTCGGAGATAAGATAATTCCCGCTTCCGAAGCTGGCGCCGGATCCGATCTGATTCTCGGGCAAACCAATTGCAGCGGGTGCTCAAGCACCTCGCTCAAAGCTAAAACATGCAAAAGCACTTTCACGTTCAACGTGTCAAACTCTTGCCCGCATGGTAATGCGGTCAAGGGAACTACGTGTTTTGGAATTGGCGTCGAGGGGGAAGCATATGGGTGTGGCACTGGGGTGTCCGGCATATCCTCAAGTGGTCTAGGCGTCTATGCTCAGTCAACGTACTATTGCGCTGTGGGGGGCGTATCCGTGTGTGGCGTAGGAGTGAGCGGCGCTTCTGGTTACTGTTATGGAGTATCGGGACAAAGTTGCTATTCAGCTGGCGTCGTGGGAAAAGCGAGCAATCGTCGTACTTGTCTCCAGCCCTGTTGCCCTAACACTTCTCCGGGCGTCTGCGGATCGGCTGTCTGCGGCCCTGGGGTTTGCGGCTCATCAACCAACGGTTATGGAGTGCGGGGATATGCGGGTTCCAAAAATGCAACACCTCTTGTGGCTCGCGGTCACGCCTGCCAACTGTCACCTTTGCAGGAATGGCAGAACGGTTGCGGCAGCGCACTTGTCGCTATGAATTCTGCAGGAATACTTTGCTTTGGCAAGAGCAACGGCAACAAGATATTCCTCGTTAATGGCTGCTGCAACAAGTTCGGTTTTGGCATAGGAACTAGCCAGCTAGAAATCTATCATGGAGCGCGTTATAGCTGCAACCACACAAGCTTTGGCAACTCCAATGGGACGGCTTTCACCGAATTCATGCGCTTGACAAATCAGGGGAATCTCGGGATTGGCACGACTGCTCCAACCGCGAAACTCGACGCGGTCTCAAACGGACCGTCCTCCGTGCCTATGATTGCGCAGGGCGCATCTGGTCAGACAGCTCCCTTGCAAGAGTGGCAGAATAGCTCTGGCAGTGCGCTAGCCGCGATAAATTCTGCAGGGAGGCTGTGCTTTGGCGCGAGCTTGGGGGACAAGATTTTCCTTTATGATGGCTGCTCAAACAAGTTCGGCCTTAGCATAGCTTCGAGTCAGCTGAGCGTTTATCACGGCGCTTCCGGCGCTTGCAACCATACGAGCTTTGGAAATTACAACGGCAAGTGCTTCACGGAGTTCATGCGCCTGACTAACCAGGGCAATCTGGGGATTGGAACGACTACCCCCACGTATCCCCTGCATCTTGCCCCGGGAAAAGCCCTCCGAATCGAAGGCGGCAAGTGCGCTTCGGATTCAGCGAACTATTTCAGCTTCGGGGGAAGCGGAACCTTTGGCATTGATGGTCCCGGGACATCCAACGGTCGGTTCGTCGTCACAAACGACGGCCACGTCGGGATTGGAGCGAGCTCCCCGTCTTGCGCAAAACTCGTCGTGTGTTCGAGCACGTCGGGCGGGATTTCAGCTTTTTCCTCTGCAAAGTGTGGCATCGGCGTGTACGGGAATGGCGTATCTCAAGGCGTCTTTGGTCTATCTTCTTCCACCGGGGTTTTAGGATCCGGATGCGAAAGTGGTGTCTCGGGTTGCTCCGCCGGTGGAGTTGGAGTGGCTGGAGGCTCTGCCACCGGTGCAGGAGTGAGCGGGGTTTCGACGAGCGGAACTGGAGTGCTCGCAGAATCGAACGGCGCCAGCGGGATTCCGCTTGTTGCAAAAGGATCCAGCTCACAGTCCGCACCGCTCCAGGAGTGGATGAATAGTTCGGACAAAGTGCTGGGCGTAGTGAACAAGTGCGGTTGGCTCGGTCTTGGCGCTACCAGCGCTCCGACCACTCTCCACGTGGGTGGCAGCGTGAGCGCGAAGGTAGAGACCGAGACCGGCTCCACGAGCGTCGGAAGCTACCCGATGAAAAACTCGGATTTTGCCGTCCTCGTCAATGCAACAACGATTCCTTCGACTGATACGAGCTTTACCGTAACGCTTCCCGCGGCATCGACCACCGCTGGCATGATTGTATTTGTCAAAAAGACGGACGCTTCAGCGAACCCAGTCTCCGTTGTCGGACATACAAATACCTCCACGAAAGTGCAGGACACGATTGAAGGCTCTACCACGAAATCGCTCAAGGCGCAGTACGACAGCCTCCAGCTCATATCGAACGGGTCCGAGTGGTTCGTTCTCGGAGCAGGGCACGCCTGCGGCAGCTTCGTGCCATAGGAAGCTGCCCCATTTCTGTGCCATGTGCGAACTTTTTGAAAAAGCGACTGTCTAAACGTTGCTCGGATCGGAAGCTATAGTTCGCTTGTGAGCTCTCTTGCTAGATTTAGGGCACTCGTTCTTTTTGTTTAAATGCAAAAGCTGCAAATGCTTACCTAACCACGGACAAGCTGACCAAGAAGGATTATGTCTGACACCAGTTGTTGTAACTCAAATTCTGTATGCCCGGAATCGACGATTGAATCCTGCCAACAGAAGAAATTTCATTAAAAAAGCTGCGATAGCAACCGTGGCAGCGACCGTCGGCAGTACTCTCCTAGGGAACAACACCACACACAGCACTTCGTGCAATGTCTGTCCCTGGGATTCGGGATTTTCGAGTACAGAAGATCTGGAAATGCAAGCGAGTCGGCATCTGGGTTGCGATTTGAAATGTAGATTTAATTGAGAAATAATCAGGCGATCCTAGGACTCATCAGGGTCTTTGGCTCTCATCTTTGGGAGTCTTCCGCCGAACACTTTGTCTGTGTTCCATTTGGCTCCAAAGGCAATCAAATTCATGACGGCTGGAAGCAGATCCCTTCCTTTGTTTGTCAGCTTCCACTCGATTGTTTTTTGTTTCGAAGAGGATTGTTTCTCGATTATTCGCCTTTGTTCCAGTTCTTTCAATCTCCGAGAGAGCATTCTTGGCGTGAGGCCCGCATTTGATTTTAAGAGTAGGCTGAAACGTTTGGTTTTCCTGAATCCAATATCGGCCAAGATCACCAGCGTCCACCGCTGCCCGAGAACTCCGAGGTCAGCATCTAGAGGGCCACGCGCAAATGGTTTGTTTGAAACCATAGTAGTAAATTGCTATACTCCGTGACCCTGAGGGCATTAAATAACAGTTGTTCGCTTGTACTATCCAAATGACGGACATCCAAGGCAAAGTCAGGCTAGTTGAAGAAACTTGGGTTGACTGCCTGAACGAAAGGTTGATCGAGCAATTCGTCGATTCACACTCTCGAGACATTACAATGCACGATCCCACATTTCAAAAACCGGCCGTCGGTCGCCAAGTGCTGAAGCGATGGATCACAAATCTATTCGACATGTTTCCAGACTACAAAATTGAAAAGAAACATATTTTCGGGCAAGGCGACTGGATTTGCTTGGAGTGCGTCGAGAGTGGAACCTTGACCGGAGCTATCAAAGGGACAAATGGAAAGGAAACGCCCCCAACTGGAAAGAGCTTCACATCAAATGAAGTTGTAGTTTGCAGGTGCACAGACAAGATAGAAGAAGTTAGACTATACTACGATGTCCTTGGACTGATGGCCCAGCTCGGTTTAGGGCCCTCCGGAAAAGCATAGGATTGAACTGAAAAGATTCGTCATGCTGAAGACAGAGGCAAGTACGATCATCGACCGGAATGTCGAGGGAACTTGGAAGTTCATTTCCGAATGGAACAATTTTGACAAGTGGTTTCTCCTCCAGCCCGGGGAAGAAATGAAAAAGACGTCTGACGGACCTATTGCACTGGATTCGACCATTCGGTTGACTGGACAATTCATGCGGCGAAACATGGCAATTGAAGTACGCGTTTCTGAATTCGAACCGAACCGAAAGATCACCATTGAGTACATTTCAGGTTCGTTCAAAGGCTCAAGGAAAATCTACATCATGGAACCTGATAAGGCCGGGCAGAAGACCAAACTTACTCACGTTTCCGAGGGAGAATTTCAGGGTTTGTGGAAAATTTTGGAATTGTTCCTAAAGCCGATAGCTCTCAGCGGATTGAAGAAGACGACCAAGGAAGAGCTCGAAAAGATTAGCCAAAGCCTCTCCAGTTGAAGGCGAAACGTGTCGTTTTCAGCAAAATGTGCTTAGATTAGCCAGCTTTTCTTTCGAAGCTCCTCAAAGATCAAAGAGCTGCCTAACAGACGATGCCGCAATTAGTAAATCTTTGGATATTTGTGGTGACTGATCGTAAAGAAGGTTCGGCGGTGTACAAAGCTAAAGAAGCGTACGCGATCAGGAGGCGACAATTTCATCTGTTCGCACGGCTTACGATACCTCGCCCTTAGCTAGATTCAGTTCGATATTCAGACTGCTTTCTCAGAATTTCGATGATGCGTGGATCCTTCCTAGCGTCTTCGAATAGACGGGAATACATCAGCTCGAGTAAGGGCAAACCATGAAGCTCAAAGGACTGCTCAATGCACTTGACGAATTCATCCATATCGCCCAAAGCATAGTGAACAAATCCTGCATGAAACACTGCGAACTCCCCGCTCGCTCTACGTTTTTCGAGGTTTTCAATGGAACGTCTGGCTCCCTCGACATCTCCAGTCCAAGCAGCGAGAATTCCGCGGTACGTTTCCGTCCACACGCTTTCAGGTCTCAATCGTTCCAATTCCTTCAGCGCCTGCGACGCCTTCGAATAGTCGCCAATTGCTAGATAGTATTCCATCGAATGAGCGTTTGTCCGAAAGGGACTCAGAGCCTTCGTTCTTTCCCAGAAAGCAAGAGCCTCCTGTTCCCTTCCGGCGTACATGTAAGCCCTACCCAAGAAAGAAATAACATTGATGTCCATGGGGTCAACCAGCAACGCGGACTCGAGCAAACGCACAGCTTCATCGATTCTTCCATTCCCCGCGGCGATCTGCGCGAGCCATCTGTAAGGATCGGATAAATTGGGATTCAGCTCAATCGCGCGGCGAGCCTCTCTCTTGCTAGCCTCGAATTTGTCCTCTGCGAGAAACAGTCCGGAAAGGCTCGAGTGAGCTTCTGCAAGCGATTCGTTTAGCTCAAGAGCTTTTGTGAGCTCTTCACGAGCTCTCCTGTTTGATTCTAGATACGGCGTTGCGCCTTCTGTGCCGAGCCACTGAACAACTTCTGCGATTCCAACTCTCGCCCGCGCAAATCTCGAATCGAGCCGTACCGCTTCCTCAAAGAAAGTGAGTGCATGCTTGATAGACTGTTCCGATCCCTTCTCTGCAAATAATCTTCGCGCACGTAGATAGCTGATGTAAGCGTCCATGTTCTGAGTGTCCTGCGAAGGATGTTGAGTCGAGGCACTCTCAGGAATTGAGACAGTCATTTTTCCTGCGAGCTCATTTGCGATCTTCGTCGCAATATCCGTTTGAACGGCGAATACGTCGTCGAGTTCTTTGTCATAGCGATCCGACCATAAGTGCTCCTCGGACGCTGTGTCAATTAGTTGGGCCGTAATCCTGATTCTGCTACCAGCTTTGCGGACGCTTCCTTCGACTATGGTACCCACGCCTAGCTCTTTTGCTATTTCTGAGATCTTTTTGTCCTTCTGCTTTTTGTAGCCCATCACCGATGTGCGCGCTATGACCCGAAATCCTTTCACTTGCGCAAGGCGATCTATCAATTCCTCGGTCATGCCGTCGGCAAAATATTCGTCATTAGGATCGGGACTGAAATTAGCCAGAGGCAGGACGGCTATTCTCATCTTGGTTGACTCTGCTTGTTGTTTCTTGGCTGTCTGTTCTTTCCATGGGAGGACAATCTTGTAGACTTCAACCGAACCCGAGACGTTCTTCAGTGTCCTCTGCCCTAAGCTTGTAAGAGGCAAAGCGAAATTGTTGTGAATGTGATCGTAGACCTGCCTGGTAAGACATACCCCTCCCTCGTCTGCGAGAGGCTCAATCCTCGATGCAATGTTCACCGCGTCGCCGTAAACATCCGAAGCAGAATGTACTACATCACCGAGATGCATTCCGATGCGAAGCCTGATCTTTTTCAATTCCTCGGATTGGGAGAGATTTCGCTCATGGAGCACTTTTTGAATTTCAAATCCGCAATTCGCTGCTTCAAGAGCGCTCGCGAATTCGACGAGGAATGCGTCCCCCATCGTTTTGATTTCCGTCCCGTTGTATTTTGAAAAGATGGAACGCAGGATCTTTCTGTGTTCTTCAAGAAGCTCTAGCGCGAGAGATTCACTTTGTTGCGCAAGTGCGGTGTATCCTACTAGGTCTGTGAACATGATTGCGGCTAGTCGCCTTTGTACGATTCCTTGCCCTTGATCTTCCCTTGACAAGGCGACTCTAACCTGAACCGCGACAATTTCCAAAGAGCTTCATAAAATCATTTGGTACCGTTCGCAGAGTTCGTGATTTTAGTCCATCAGGCGAACTGCTGCGTAGGGGCCCGGATAAATTCACAAAGGTGTCGTACACTTGCAGGAACTGGAAACCCTTTTGTGTTATGCAATATAGTGAACTTGCCTTACCGGTTTTCAGTGCTAGTAGTAAACCGTCCTCGCAGAGAAATTCCACGTAACGATTCATCATCGCATAACTCAGATTTGCCCTGTCTATCAGATACGATCTTCGTGCTGGACTTCTTGCAATGTGCAGGAGGTCATGAATCACAGCACCGAAGCAACAAGTTGATTCTTCGCGTTTCTCCCAGTGTCAACGAAGAGCTACTATTAGGGTTGTTTTTCAGAGAGCATAAAACCAATTAAACGGATT
>JASHSF010000212.1 GCA_030036955.1 Nitrososphaerales archaeon | reverse complement strand
TTATCTTACTCAATTAACTGTTCAAAACTCCCTTTGATGTGGATCGGTTCTCGTAAATGAAGATTTAAGCGTGTTGCCAGATGTAAACCAAACTTGATTCTCCCTGAACATTAGGTAAAAATATGCAAAAATTATTAACATAGTGTTAAAGCAACAATCCTAGAAGAGCATGGACGAACTCGACAAAAAGCTCCTCTCGGAGCTCGCACGGGACGGTTCCCAGCCAATCCAAGAGATCGCTACTAAACTCGGCCTGACCCGGCAGACCGTTTCCGCCCGGATGCGAAGGCTCAAGAAATCAAAGGTACTGCTTGGTTTCAGGGCAGAAATCGACTATACCAAAATCGGTTACAACGCATTCTTTGTCCTATTCCTGAAGCTTGGCTCATTTGACCAAAAGCTTCTGACCAGCGCACTCAAG
Organism: Nitrososphaerales archaeon; assembly: GCA_030036955.1. GTDB lineage: Archaea > Thermoproteota > Nitrososphaeria > Nitrososphaerales > CADDZS01 > JASHOD01. Next base: position 2,654 of record JASHSF010000212.1, on the reverse strand, counting down.
GAATTTCGCGCCAGTCCCAACGTGCTCATGGACACGTCGGTAACTGGAGAGTGGGACGTCATGCAGGTGTTAGCCTTCAAAGACACTCAAGAATACGACCGCTTCGTGGCGCACATTCGAACAAAATACGGCAAGGTGTTCCGCGACAGCAAGAGCCACGCGATCCTCAAATTTTTCAAGACTCCAGATGAATTCAGGCCAGATTTGACCTGAGCCTTGAAATTTGAGAGTGAAATTTGCGGACTTTGATAAAATTTTAAGAACCGAGCAGGCCAATTGTTAGTGTTGGCAGTTGTGTGCTATTGCTATTCTCTACTTTAGCCAATGCTGCCGTAATTTGTGATTAGAGCATGACAACCCAACAAGCTACCACCCCAGAAATACCTGAGGACGAAGTCGAGGATTTCGAGTCTCCGGAGAAAGCTACGAGGGAAATTACGCCGCCCGTTAAGAAACAATGGGAAACTCTCGCTCATAGCGGAGTGTCCTTCCCTGCTCCATTCGTCTCGGATCCCAGAACGAACGCGATTACTATCTATGGCAAAAAAATTCCTATGGAGCTCGAGCAGGAGGAAATGGCGGTTGCGTGGGCAAAGAAAATCGGTACTCCTTATGTGGACGATCCTGTTTTCCAAGCTAATTTTCTGTCGGACTTTTTGAAACTCTTCGGCCCGGAATTCAAGAAAGCGAAAATTTCCGACATTGTTTTTCCGACGCTTCCTGAAAAGGTAGAGCTCACGAAAGAGCAGAAGAAAGCTCTCGCAGCTGAAAGGAAAAAGAAGCGCCTTGAGCTCAAAGAAAAATTTGGCTACGCCATGGTTGACGGTGTGAGGACCGAGATCGCCAATTGGGTAGTAGAGCCTCCAGGGCTCTACATGGGGCGGGGAAACATCCCGATCAGAGGTCACTGGAAACCTAGGATAACCGAAGAAGACGTTACGCTGAACCTTGACAAAAATGCCCCTGCCCCTCCGGGCAAATGGAAAATCGTTCACCAGCCCGATTGCATGTGGATAGCCAGCTGGACGGACAAACTTACGGGGAAAGTCAAGTACGTATGGCTGCACGATTCATCGAGCCTCCGGCAAATGAGGGACAAGAACAAGTACGACAAGGCAAAGAAGCTAGAGAAAGACTACAGCAAGGTTAGATCCTACATTCTGAAGTCGATGAAATCGAAAGATGAGAAGCTCCGAAAGGTTGCAACCGCCTGCTTTCTCATAGAACGGCTAGCGATGAGGGTCGGCGACGAAAAAGACGAAGACGAAGCGGATACTGTTGGCGCGTCCACCCTCAGGGTCGAGCACTTAATTTTCCCTCGCCCCGATGCCGTTGATTTTGACTTCTTCGGAAAAGATTACGTGCGCTGGCAGAAGACTCTAGAGGTAGAGCCAGCAGAAAGCGCTGCTGTTGAAAATCTGAAAGAATTTTGCAAGGGAAAGGATCCCGAGCACTTGATATTCGACGGCATGACTTCGCGCAACGTCAACGAATTCCTGGGCAAAGCATTGCCAGGTTTAACCGCGAAGGTTTTCCGCACTTTCATCGCGACAACGGTTGTAAAACAGTACTTGAAACTTCACAACGCGTTTCCGGAAGGAAGCCCAGAGCACGATATGATATACGAGGCGCGACTTGCTAACCTTGAAGCCGCGATAAAGTGCAACCACAAGAGAACTCCTCCAAAGACCTTCGAGCAGACTCTTCAAAAGAAAAAGGACAGGTTAGCAGTACTCGAGAAAAGCGAACCCAAAACGGAAAAACAGAAGGAAAGACTGAAGCTCAGAATTGAAAGGCTCAAGAAGCAAATTGAGCTCACGGAGCAGACGCGCGAATACAACCTGAACACGTCGCTCCGAAACTATATTGATCCCCGCGTTTACAGGAGCTGGGCGAACAAAGTAGGCCTTGATTGGAAGGTCCTCTACACGGCCACGCTTCAAAGAAAGATGGCATGGGTCGATGGAACGCCAGCTTCACAGAGCAATCAAGCAGAAGCTTCTTCGCCTGAAATGAGCACTCCCAATGAATTTGTAGTGGCTGCTCCGACGCAAGTAAAACCCCCGTCAGAGCAACGCGCGAATTGACTTTCTGTTTTTCAGGAGCGAGGACGCGGAACCAAATCCTCGTACTGAAAAAAGATCAAATGTTCAAAGAGCCCCGACAGCTTCGATTTCTATGAGCATGTCGTCCCGTAGTAGGTCGGTGATTACCGTAGTCCTTGCTGGCGGTTCGTTATTGAAGTAGCTCTTGTATATCTCGTTCATTTCGGCAAAGTGTTCCTTCTTTTTCAAATAGACGTTGACTTTCACCGTTTTGTCAAGCGAGCTGCCACTTGCATCCAGTATCGCCTTGATATTCTCGAGTACGCGTACCGTTTGTTGTTTGATGTCTCCTCCGGCCCATTGGTTCGTACTTGGATCTATTGCGCCCTGCCCAGCGGTATAGACAAATCCATTCGATACGATTCCCTGTGAATACGGCCCCACGGGTTTTGGAGCCTTTGAAGTTGTAACAGATTTTTTATTCATACTTGCTTGCATGCCTAGTTCTTCATCGAGTTCAACGAATCTCGGACGTGGATATAAGTTTGGATTATAGGCGGTTCAATACGGACGGGATGAATTCATCTAAGCGTCTTTAGCCGCGAAGTA
>JASHSF010000211.1 GCA_030036955.1 Nitrososphaerales archaeon | reverse complement strand
AACCTCGCCTCCGAACCCTGTGTAGCCGACGTCAATAGAGCGGATTTTAAAGGTCGGTGAAGTTGATCCGTATAGAGGCATTAGAGTGCCTGTGACCCAGCTCAATTCGTTGCTGGAGAGCGCATTCGTGCATTCTGACTGCAACACGACTTCGAGTGGGTTTGTGAACGCGTAGTAGTCGGTGCTCGTAAAACGACCGTTGCACGGCGTTGCCAAAACGTTGGGGTTGGTTCCCGTGCCAGGCGGGAACTGGGAAAGGAGCCACTGGTCGCAAGCGAGCATTGGATCGCTCTGCGAATAGCAATTTGAAGGGCCCTCTCCGGCTGTGAGGTTTTGCTCGAGATACACGTTGGAGGCGCCGAAAATTGATACAAGTGAAGTGTAAGCGCTCGAGGGCACGGGGAGCGCAGAGTCAGCCGAACCAATAGTTCGGGCCATGTCGTATTCCAGGGGAAAATTTGGATCATTGCTTGAGTACTCCACGAGCCAAACTTTGCCACCGTGGGTGACCAGGTTCTGGTAGTGAGTCAGAATAAAATTCTCGCTGACGGTTGTGTCGTGGATGTTTGGATAGTTTTCCTCGATGTAGTTGAGCCAGCACCTGTCTAGACCGCTCCCCGCGTCTTGATTTCCGTTTCCGGGATTGCAGCTGCTTGAATCTCCCAGGAGGTAAACCTGCGGCTCTGTCCGATCTTGCAGCCCAGCTATGAAGGCAACGGGGACCCCTAGCGTGCCAGAGACAGAATTGCCGACGACCACCGAGTAGCAGTCGCCGCCGAGAGAAGCGCAAGGATAGGAGGTCTTTGGCACAATGTTAGTCGGAAGTGAGAGAGCCGCGGCCGAGTTGACCTTTTTGAACGGATTTGTAATGCCCGTTATTGCACCCGCTACTATCAAAGTTAGAACAAGAACAAGCAAGATGCGGGGACTCGTGAAAGCGGCCCTGAGGACTTTGCTAGTTGTCCGCTTTCTCGCTTGGCTCGAAAAGCGCAACGGATTTCACGAAAGTAAAGATTCTTTTTGTGATATTTTTAGGTCAGGAAACTCGACTAAAGAATTGAACGCAGAAGAGAAAATTTGAACTTGAAAGATTGCAGGAAACGTTACATCCGAAATTGAAAATCAGGCATTGCGTGTCTTCGCCCTACACTCATAAAAATATCGCGACGCGAGATATCGCTATCGGATTAAATTCTGCTCCGGTCTAATTATTTTTCCGGGGATCATTTTCCTGAAAACTGTAATTGAATTTGATTGGGTCTGTCCGACTAGATCCCGGCATTGCTTCGTCAGCTTGAGCTATTAGCTTTGTTTCATAAAAGTCACGCCATATCGCATTCCGATATCTTCAGGTTCCGAGTTTCCGAACACTCTGCAAGTTCAATTCCCCTACCATTGCCATTGTCGACTGACAAAACCATGATATAATTGCCGACAAGAAGGCTAAGTTATCATGTCCACCCGCGAAACTAGAAACCGATCTGTAATTATTTGCTACATTGCGCTAGCTATTGTTGCGTCGATGGCACTCCCCTCGATGCTTATTTCGCGAAGCTCTTCACCGAGCTCAGGTCCTACGATACAACCTGCCCCGCTTATCGTAGTGTCAGCTTCCTCGAATAAACCGACGTGCTCACCGGGAGCTTTGTGCCCATCTCAAATGCAAAGTGCCTACGGTTTCAATTCTTTGCAGGAATCCGACATAACCGGAAAGGGCCAAACAATTGTGATAGTTGACGCTTGCGGTGATCCTTCTATCGCGAACGATCTGAAAGACTTCGATGGGAATTTTAGCTTACCAAACCCAACTCTGAAAGTTTTGGAAATACAGGGCACTCCTTCATCTAGCTGCACAGGCTGGACTACGGAGGTCGCTCTGGACGTGGAGTGGGCTCACGTGACTGCTCCGGGAGCTGCTATTGATCTTATTGTAACTGCAAATGCTGGAGCAGATGCAATGTACGCTGGTTGGTCCTATGCTCTAAACCATAATCTCGGAAATCAAATTTCGTCGAGCTGGGGAGGCGCAGGTTGCAGCATAAAGCCGTGTAACAATAACATCGGAGAAGGCATAGGCCCCTGCACACTTACCAACGGCACTCAAGGAGTGAACGTTTCCAGAATTCTCTCGAGCGCGAAAAGCAAACACGTTACGGTACTCGCAGCAGCTGGAGATTCTGGTTACTGGGGACTGGGTACGAGTAACAAAGAGCCTGTACCAGGGGACTGCGCTGGCGTACTTACCGTTGGTGGCACTCAACTCTCGGTCAGCTCAACGGGCGCGTACATGGGAGAGACGGGATGGAGTGGTAGCGGTGGGGGATACATCACGGCTCCAAAGGAACCCTCTTATCAGACAGATGCAAAGATAAAGGATCCATACGGAACGCTCGCAAAGCCCGACGTTTCGGCTGACGCGAGCCCTTCAACGGGAGTGTGGATTTACGTGGATGGAGGTTGGGAAGCTATAGGCGGCACGAGCCTTGCTACCCCTCTCTGGGCAGGGTTCATGGCGGATGTAAATCAAATCAGATCATCCAATCACTTCGCTCCTGCAGGGTTCGTGAATTCGTTCCTCTACACGACGATCTATGGAAATCCGACCTTGTACAGCAGTGATTTCCATGATGTTACAACAGGTAGTAACGGCTGGTCTGCAGGGAAAGGATGGGATCCGGTAACCGGTCTCGGTTCATTCATTGCCCCGAGCCTCGCAAACACGCTCGGCAATGCTGGGAATGCCTGAGTTTTTTCAGCGCAGAAAATTTCATCCTTCTGCAGACTGTCTAAAATTCATGACTCCCTGGTTCGGCTAGTCTGGCCTTCTAATGCCACAATATCGAAGAGCGATATATCCCAACGTGAAAATAGGTATTGAGCCCCTGGAAAAGGAATCTCTTAAATGCCGTCAATTCTATCGGCCAGCTCCCTCTTTTCCCGTCCACAGGTGTGGAGGGGGTGAAAAATGAAAATGAAAAGAAGAATTATTCCAATAATTGCTGCTCTTGTGATCTGCTTCGGATTCGCCACAATATTTGCGTCGAATGCTATTACGTCCGGTCAGGCGTCTCTTTCGCCTAACACTCCCAATGCCGCTGATGCAACAACAGTTTCCATTTCAGCATTGACAATACCGACGGTTGCTATCAGCGCGAATCTCCCGAGCACACTGCACGTGGGTCAACCAGGATATAGCACTGTTTTGATCACTAATCCAAATGCGTTCGACACAAATGGGTACGTGCTGGTAATTACAGTGACCGGTACTACAGTCTCATCGGGTCCCTGTTCTTCAGGAACCAACTGCCCCGTTGTAACAGCAACTGGTCCGGGCCTATATGAAACCCAACTGAATATGTGCGAAGGATCAGATCCTTCTTGCCCTGCTCCATCTTCGACTTCAGTGAGCTTCTACACGCTTCTTGAGAACATTCCTGCCAGTGCACTCGGCCCTACTCCAGTTATAATTGGCATCACTGGGCTCGTCTCGGGAACGGTTAGCGCAACTCCTTCCATAGTCTATTACCCGGGTTCAATAGCCTTCTTCTCCCCCGCTTCGCCAGGAACTGCACAAGGAGCTAGCACCATTCCCATCCTCAACTTGAGCAAGTAGAAAGTACTTGTGCACTCTTCGATTGAAGACAAGAACTCACTTGTCTTCTACACCTTTTATTTCAAGATTTTTGAGTTGGGAAACTCGAACCTCGACCTAGCAAAACAAATATCCAGTGCAAGGATAGAAGCATTGCTCTGCTGGTCGGGCAGATCGGGAAAATTGACCCCATGCGACTAGTATCAAATGCTACTTGAAGTGCCAGAATAAGCAAATACTAAAGAAATCGGCTTCGATGTCTTCATCTAGGATGGAATCCGGCATCAATTACGAAAAACCTCAAACCACAGCGTTCAATAATTGGGAAAAGAGTGGAGCAGACTATGGAAGAGTCCGAGATGCAGCCCGAGCAGCACCTCAAGAAGAGCCTGGAGCTAGCAAAGAATGGAGACTACGAGATCGCCCTCGAGGAGCTGCAGGTCGCTCTCAAACAAAAACCAATGTATTTCGACGCGCAGATTCTAGTGGAACCCTTTCTACATAGACTCGAGCTGTCGGAAGAGGAGAAACTGGTCGAGCTGAAAGCAACTGCCTTCGATTCGCTTGTGCGATTCCAGATTTACCAGTCATTCGTTGAAAGTCTCAAACCCGAAACGACTGTGCTGCAGCTGGACGCAGCCTTTGACCCGATTGCTGTGTATTTCGCCATGGTTCCGAATGTCAAAAAGGTAGTAATTTACGAGCCTTATTCCCGACATTATGAGCTTGCGAAGAAGTACATCCAAGGAACTCCGCTGAAAAACAAGATCGACCTAATTAACGAAGCATTCCAGAGTGCGAGCTCGCCAAAAGAATCAATGAAGAGTGGGACAGCGACCACATTTAGCGAGGCACTCGAAGGCTTGGAAAACGTCGCTTTGAATATTACCAGCAATAGAATACCAAAGACGCTGCTTCAGGACTGCGACCTATCAGAAATATACATGGTACAGATTGCATATGATCAAAACAAAGACGACGCCTTGAACATGCTTAAGGCATCCAAGTTCAAGGTAGTTCGAACAGTGAGAAACGAGAAAGAACCACAGTCCGGATGGATTTTTGCGAAATTAGATGGGCCTTAAAATAACTAGTCCGTCCGTTTTTTGAGCCTCCATTTCTTCTTTATTCTTTGAGCAATTCAGATCTCTTCGACAGGTTCCTCGAAGTCCAATAAATTTGAACGTTGACGATGAAGGCTGCCAAGATAAAGAATGCAATGGCGACTTGGAGAGAACCGACATCTCTGTGGTAGTAGTCTATCATCGCGGATCTAACTATGAAGTAATACGCGAGTGCGATCAGAAATATCGCAGCGTTGTAGATGATTACCTTTTTTAGATTATTATCGTTCAAATCGGACGACCCAAGGCTTTCATTAATTGGGTAAATAAATCACTACAATAGATTTGCTCAGATAGACTTCCGAGTCGATCTTCAGAAGTCGAGTTTGAAGATTCTGTCTTGAGCGGCGCGACATACCTCTTGGCCTCCGATTTTTACTCTTCGAAGCAAAGAATTTAGAAAAAGGTGTTCGATGAACTCTAAGGCTGGGGCCAATTAGATAGCCAAGGAATTTTGAGGGCTTCGCAATTCTGGCAAGGTTACAGTAGGAGTTTCGATTGTCGTGTATCCTTAGGATCGTTGTGAGGAGCATCGGGAATTGCTGGTCTTCTCCGCTGCACTCTCAGAGGGTCGACATATCTCAAAAGTTATGAGATCTTGAAGAAATTCTTTAACAAATAGCAAGTAGTTTATCATCTACCGTAAGAATCACAAGTCATCTAGTCATCAGTCTTCTGCCCTAATTCTCGTTATCAACGGATCAAACCTCGGATCCTCTCTGACCTTTTTGAACAATGGAAACCCTCTGAGCATTATAGCGGTTGGATAATCATGAGGCGCTCTCTCGAGCCGTTCGAAGCAGCTGTCCATATCTCCACTCAGCGCGTAAATTTCTGCAATCCACAGCTGCTTTTGATTTGGAGGGAACAGTTCATCTGGCAGCTGTTCCAGTTGCTTTATGCACTCAAAGGCTTTGTCTTTCTGGCCGATCAGTGCATAGTACACGCCGTGGTTACCATAATCAGAAATCGCCCTAAGCTGCGGGTCGGAGAGTTGTAATGCTTTCTCGAGATATTCAAGCGCACGTTGATAATCTCCTTTGACAAAATAATAGTATATTAAAGAGAAGTAGTGCGCTCGTAAGTCAATCTTGGAAAGTTTTTCAATCCTTTCAAACGCCTCATCCATTCTTCCAAAGTACATCAATAATGTGGCAATATTTCCGAGAACCGGGACAGTTAGTGGATCCGCCTCTTCCGCCAGAATTTCTTCCTTCATTGCTTCCTCCAGCCTCCCTTCTTCTTGCAAGTAAATTGCGTACCAATGGTGTGCTAACGCGTAACTCGGGTTGAGCGCTATTGCAGTCCTGAGCTCCCTCTCCGCTTGCTTGAACTTGCGACCAGTAGTATCGAGTATCCCTCCAAGAGAACAGTGGGCTTCGGCAAGGTCGGGATTGAGCTCTATTGCCTTGGTTGCGAGAGCCTTTGCTCTATCCGGAGTGCCTCTATTGTTATCGAATCCGGACAGAAATAGGAGGCTAAGCGCATCAGCCAATCCTGCGTAAGCCTGCGCGAAAGAAGGATCCAGGTTGATCGCTAATTCAAACTGTTCCCTTGCATCGAGAAGTGGCTTTCTTGTCCTACTGTGAAGGAGCGTCCTGCCTTTGAGATAAGCAGAGTATGATTCCATGTTGCTGGTTGATTCGGTTTCAATTCTCTGCTTTTCTTGCGTCAGCAGCTTAACCTTCAAAGCTTCGGCTACGGTCTCCGAGATGTCGCTTTGGATGGCGAACACATCCTTCATCTCTCTGTTGTAAGATTCTGACCAGATGTGATCGCTCGATGCGCAATCTATTAGCTGCACGGTAATTCGAAGTCGATCACCTGCTTTTCTTACGCTGCCTTCGAGTATTGTGCCGACTTCGAGCTCTCTTGCGACTTCATTGATTTTCCTCAATCCAGCCCCTTTGTAACCCATTACGGAAGTTCTTGCGATGACCTTCAGTCCGCTTATCTTGGACATGGTTGAGATCAGTTCCTCGGTCATTCCATCTGCAAAATACTCGTCGTTTGGGTCCGGGCTGATGCTTGAAAACGGCAGCACGGCGATTCTGCGCTTGTTGAGATTTCCTTCGCGCCCCATAATCATTAACCAAGGAAGAACTACCTTGAATACTTCGATTGGAAGCTCAACGTTTTTCAGATCCCTTCTGCCCAAACTGGCTAGCGGGAATTCAAACTTGTTCCTTACGTGAACATAGACTTGTTCTGAAATGCATATTCCGCCGGGTTCCGCTAGCGGTTCTATTCGCGATGCGACGTTCACTGCATCGCCGTACACGTCTCTCTTATCATCGTGAACAATGTCGCCCAGATGTATTCCTATCTTAATGTCAATTCTGTTTCTAACATTAGGGTTGTTGCGCTCGTGTAAAGATTGCTGTATTTCGTAGGCGCACCTCAACGCCTCTAAAGCGCTTGCAAATTCTACCAGAAATGCGTCGCCGATTGTTTTGATTTCCTTTCCCCTATGTTTACGAAAGAATGGTCGAATGAGCCTCCGGTGTTCTTCGAGCAATTCCAACGCAAGGGCTTCGTTTCTTTGGGCGAGTGAGGTATATCCTGCAATATCGGTGAACATTATAGCGGCTAGTCTTCGTTCCGTTTCAGGCAAACTACGATATACTATTGTGCTGAAATATCTTGTCTTAATTTAAGATTATTAAAATCATTAGTCATGACAACGAGCATTGTCAGAACAGCTGACTTGATTCTCCTCAAGGGGTGTGAAAGAATTCTTTTATTTCGAGTTCCTAGGTGCGTGTCGTTCGCAATTCTCTCCCGTTTTAGTATCCCGCGTCCAAGCTTCTTCCAGTCGAGGAGAACGCTGTTTGCCTCACAAAATAGCCATTTCGGCGCCATAGTGTTATCACCCCAATAGCCCTTGGCTAGAGTGCATCACTCGGAAACTCCTCGGATTTGTGCATAAATGAAATGCGGTCGCCGGTTCTTGTACCCACTTGAGTTCAAATCAGTCCCTCTGGTGTCTCAAAAAAGTAAACACATCAAGCATTACAACAGTAATCAGGAGCAGTAGTAGCTACAATAATCGAGAGCAATCCATTGTCTCCTTTGGCTTTGAAGACCAGGCGTCGCATGGATCGCTGATGTTTTGATTAAGTAGCGTTTGACAGAATGTACCATACGCCGTTAGGCGAAGCTAGACCGTTGGAAATGAGAGTAAGGCTCGCAAATTGTGACGATAGAGTCTTCGATGTGCCTGCCTCGATCTTGTCGCTGCCGCCCGCTTTGACCGTGACAGTAGAAGTGGACGTGTTCTTGATGAAGATCACCATGCCGTTTTGAGTAGATGCGGCAGGCAGTGTCAACATAATTGCCCCGCTCGCGAGAATTGCGAAATCCGACGCGAGGAGAGTGGTTGTCGAAGATACAGATCTAACCTTTGCCGCGAAGCTACCGCACACTTTGAGCGTCGTGCTTGGATTCAAGGCCCCTCCGAGTCCAACATGACCCGCACTGTTTATCGCGATCGCCGGAGGCTTGGTGCCGCAGTGCTGCACGTAAAAGTCACCTTTCGTAATAGTGCTTGCATTGGAGCAGCCAGCTACGCCGACGTTCCACTTGACCGGTGTGCTGCATCCATTTCCGAATTTGACAAGAGCGGATCTATCGCCCTTGCAGGCATCGCTCAGAAATTTTCCAATCACGGAACCACGCGAAATAGCCACCACACCAGGACCAGTCGATGAATTTAATCCAGTAACGCCTGCACCGAAGCACGGACAAGTTGAGCAAGATGTTCCCAAAACGCCGTGACACCCAACGATGCATGATCCCGTAACCGCGTTGGATGCATGTATCCCACCTTTTATGAACAGGAAACAGGAAGGGGTTGAAGCAACAATGTTGGGGTTGCACCCTTTAATGTAAAGCGTAGAGTCGAGCGTAGTGGTTCCGCTTACAGTGAGGTCAGAGTCAAGCGTCGCAGCTCCACCTACCGCGAGGGTAGAGCCGAGCGTCATGCATCCATTCACATAGAGCGTGGAAGAAGGCGCGCACGATCGCGGTCCGATGCCGACGTTCCCGGCTTTCGTGATGCTGACACGCTTTGTGTAGCACGTATAGAAATCAAGCCCGAACCTGTTTGGGGATCCACTGGTTCTGGCCGAAGCTATTCCCTCTCCGCTGTGCGAATAATTACAGCAGACGCCAGCAACAGGAACCGAACCGAATGTGAGGGCATGGTTGGAGTTTATATCTCCAGTGCCCGTACAAGAACAATAGACCCAAGTATAGTTAGTCAGTGTCCCATCATTCTGATTCTTAATATCAAGGATCACATCATCCCAAGCTAAAAAATTGCACTTCACGAAAATTCCGCAGCAGCTAGCAGATTCCGCAGAAGATCCTGGAATTGCCGCCTTGCCTAGGATACTGCCTCCCACAGCGACTGCGGCACCGGCAATGGCCGCTTTTCTGATGAAATTCCTTCTGTTGGCGGATTCTATTGTGGATTCAGGACATACAAAATTCGGATTATTTTTGGCGCTGGTTTCGCATCCCAGCGTTTCCTTACCGGACATGAGACTCAAATTTCAAAGGCTTTCAGATAAAGATATACCGATTTTCCATATAAGCAAACTAGCTCTGGGCACTTTTGGGCGATAAGCCCTCAAAATGCCAAATTTGAAGCTAAAGTGTTTGTTAGCGGGGATTCTTTATTTCAGATAACCATAAGTCTGAAAAATATTTGGCTTGCCCAGAAAAATCCAAGAACAAGATCAACCTGCGGTTTTCAAATTTAGCCTATATCTTTCTAACCCTGTTCTGGGCTAGTTTCGACCTACTGCTCCAACCAGTTCTGAAAGTGACAATTTCAATTGCTAGCGAGTCATCAGGGAATTCTTTTGGATTAGAAACGGCGCGTGCTAAGAATTCGCATCTTCGCCAACGCGCTCAAGATGCCTAATTTTAATTTTTGAGCCTGTAACCGAATCGATTTCCTCCTCAAGATAAATCGAAATTTTCCAAATGAAAAGGACACGCCCTTAGTAATTTAGTTGCGTCCTGCTCTTCGACTCTCAAACGTCCAAACAAATCATTCTAAAACAAATGCAGCTTTTCAACTGGAACTCCTTGAACGCCTACCTCTTTGAATGCCCGAATCTCTAGAATATTTATGCTAGAAAGGTTTAGGACAGCTCGCCCGGCTTGTCAACAAGTTCCTCGGTTTTTTTGATATTTCTAAGGTTTGAGCCTCTGCCTTTATTTCTTTGAAGAAGTGCACGAACGCATTTGTTTGTCCCTCATGCTGAGAACTATTGCAAGCAAGACAAGGACGAGTAACGAAAGGGCTTTTCTAAAAAATAAAGATTTGAAACCAAGAGTGCGGCCGCCAGTCCCCTTGTTTATTACGGGATTGTGATGAGCAGAAACTGTCGCGATGGATCTTTTTTAGGCGCGGCATGTTACATTGACTTGTTCTAATTAAGTAGATAACGGATTAGACCAGAAGACTGGAGCTATCCACAAACCTAGAAAATACCACTTATCGATTTTGCTGCGTCATTACATTATCTAATATCAAGTAGTGCACTCCGCAGAGGGAGAAGCCGTACAAATCAAAGGGAAAGTCGTTGTAGAGTTTTGGATGAGTGTTCTAAAGCACATACCGCCGCCAAATGTGCAGGAAACTTCCGTTATGTTGACCGAAGGAAGACCCACCGTTACGTTCACGTCTTCTTCTGCGCCCGCGCCGAAGAGCGCTCGATACGTCCGCCCGTTGTACGATAAGGTCAGCGAGTAGTTTTCGATTATCGAGCCCAAGGAAATGGGTGCACCGCTACTGATGCTGTCAACAGTACCGATATGCTGCGATGCCGTAGTGTAGGCCACCGGCGAGGCTTGTACGCCACAAAGCGACTTTACGTTCCCTGATACCTCTACGCCTTGTATGGGCTTGCGTAGTGTCGTTTACTATGAAAAGATAGATGTTGCTCGCGGCGGATTGAACGCACGGAATTGTGGTCAATTGCGGGATGAGAAGCGTCGCGAGCACAGCTGCTATTACAAAGGCTGCCACAACAAGGCTCCAAACAACCTTTCCCCGCATTAGCATAGGATCGAATGATGCGTAGTTAGTTAATCGTTATCACCAAACTCATGAAAGCATTTACGACTCGCTTCTCGATAGCTGTTCTCTTTACTTGGTTGTCGGATTTTTCCTCTTCAATCCAATAGTACTGTAAGTGTTTTCAAGGCACAGATTAGATGCCATGAAAGTAGTGTGCGGTCGCCGGTATTTGGCACTGATTCAGGTTCAAATCTCGACCTTTCTAAGCTATTTTCATTCGTGAAATGACTCGAAATTCTATTGATTCCTTGTCTTTGATGCCGAGGACTTTGTCTTTTTTCGAATGCGTTTCGAGTGGAGATAAATCTACCATTTGCTGCATGGCGAGTCAATTTTTAGGCGTTTTCAACGGAATTTCCGTTTCGAAAAAATCCTTCGTCCTGCCATGCGATTGCTTTGTTTGGAAATATTGAAATTCCATTTTCCCGAACGATTCTGGGAGCTTTCTCGTACTCGAGTGGTTTCTTGAAGGGAAAGCTATTCTAAATAGAATTCATTGATTTCCTTGCGATCATCGGATGCTAGATCATGATCATCAAATCTACAGAAGAAGTAGGGGGTTACGAACCTGCAATTGGATCAAAGAGGAATATGATCTTTGTATTTTGGAACAAAGTTCGATAGGATTTTGAAAACCTTTCCTGATTCCCTTATTTTTCTTCAGAAAACCTAGGTTTCAGCTCGACCTCTGGGCACTCGGTGACAGAATAGCATTATGCATTCTTCCGCTTTCTCCCTCTTTGACTCGCCTGCTTCCAGATCAGTGAAAGTTCGTAGGCGCGTTCAATATTTTCTCCTTCCAATGGAGCATTCTCCTTTTCCCGTCGTTCCTGAAAAAATCGCTTTACCTTCGGCCACGGAGGAGCGTCGAGGAAAGTGTCGAACGCCAAATCTTGATTTAGAAGACCGCGTTTTAACAACGAGCCTATGGTTTCCCAGAAAATCATTATGTTGCTCAATCGTTCATAGTCCTCGCTTCCCTTGGGATATTTCTCCAAAAGCTCCTCGAACCCTAGGCCATCAGGCAGGATCCTCCAGAACCTTCTAGCGTCTAGCATCGCAGGCGACAAATAAATCGACATTACCTCCAAGAGCATTTTTGCGTCCTTGGGACTTGACTTGGGCATATCTCGACTCTTTTCGTTAGGTGGTATATCTGTTTGCAGCGAAGAGTTTTATCAACGGCCTAACTTCCGAAATAAACTGGCACGCTAGGGTTTTCCCATTTGTCAACCGAAGATAAATCTGCAGAGCGGCGTCTCGCAGCTGTAATGTTCACGGACATCGTAGGCTACACAGCTTTGACTCAATCTGACGAAGGAGAAGCCCTCCAAATTCTTGATAGGCACAACAAACTCATCCGACCATTCTTTGGAAAATATCACGGAAGAGAAGTAAAGACAATAGGTGATTCCTTTCTTGTGGAATTTGAAAGCGCCCTCGATGCAACTGTCTGCGCAGTGGAGATACAAAAATTCTTGCTCACCTACAATAGCTCTTCTGCCGATCGATGGAAGATCAAGCTCAGGATCGGCATACACGTAGGCGATGTCGTCAAGAAAAATGGCGACATCTTTGGAGATGCAGTGAACATCGCCTCGAGAATTCAGCCCCTCGCAGAACCTGGAGGAATCTGCGTTTCGCAGCAAATTTACGATCAGGTACACAACAAGATTGGTTATCCTCTTCTGCTGTTAGAGGTGCACGAGCTAAAGAACGTCGCATTTCGAACCGATGTGTACGCGGTCGACTATCTGCAGGAAAAACAGCAAGCGAGCGAGCATTCCCGGGTGCAAACTCGTGAAGACAGGAAAAGGATTGCCGTACTGCCGTTTGCTAACATGAGCCCCGACCCGCAAGACGCGTACTTCGCCGATGGAATCACAGAAGAAATCATCACGGCTCTTTCGGGAATTAGTGCTTTCAGCGTAATATCGCGAACTTCGGTCATGGCTTACAAAGGGACTAACAAGAGGCTCAAAGAAATTGGGAGAGAACTAGAAGTAGGCTCCATAGTTGAAGGTAGTTTTCGCAAAGCAGGCAATCGGGTCAGAATCACAGCTCAATTGATCGAGGTTTCAAGCGATAATCACATTTGGGCAAGCAGCTACAATAGAGAGCTTGATGACATCTTTGCTATCCAGAGTGAAATCGCTTCCAGAGTGAGCGAGATGCTCAAGATAAAACTCCTTGACTCCGATAAGCAGCAAATAGCCAAGATTCCAACAAGGAGCATGGACGCCTTTGAAAATTACTTAAGATGGATTTACGCCGATAACCTTGGACTGGACTGGAATCAAGCAGCGGTCTTTTTGGAAGAGGCAATCCGGCGTGATCCGAATTTTGCTCTCGCCTATGCGATGCTGGGCGATACATACGTAGCTTGGGGAGGTGAGAGTATTCCATGGAAAGAAGCGGTTCAGAAGGCAAGTCCACTAATTGAAAAGGCGTTGCAACTGGACGACAATTCTTCAGAGGCGCACGCCGCAAACGGCAATCTTGCGATGCAAAATAGGCTGGACTTCGATCTTGCGAGCAAAGAATTCAGGAGAGCGATTGAACTCAATCCGAGCAATTCTAGGGCAATCTTGTGGTCCTCCCTAATGCACTATACGACCGGTGAGATTGAAGAAGCGATAAGCGAAGCGGGAATAGCTTCAAGGCTCGATCCTATGTCGTTTGGGATCCACATCAATTTTGTCGATTACCTTCGGACAAAGCGAGACTACAGTACGGCAAGAGATATGTGGAGCAAATTTACCCGGCTGAATCCCTCAAACACGCTATACCGTATCGTTCTCGCGAACCTCGTCGCGCTCGCAGGAAACAAGCAGGAAGCAGCGAAAGAACTTGATTGGGTCCTCGAGAACCACCCTCAGTCCTTGCCGTGGGAGAGGATCCAGCTAGCCCAAACTCTGTACAACATAGGAAGGATCGAGGATTCCGAAACACAGCTCGCTCAAATAGAATCCGAGACCGAAACAAAATTCTATCCGACGGGAAGACTAGCCGAAGTTTACGCCCTTTTAGGAAGGAGAAGGGAAGCGATCAATTTGCTCAAAAGTGGGTTTGAAGCGCATCCATTTTCGTTCTTGATGGCTCGCCAACTTCCCGCTTTCGATTCCTTGAGAGAAGATCCCAATTTTAAGGCGATCATAGATATAGTCCACAAAAACACTTTGAACTTTCAGTTTAGGGCATAAACACTAGGCACATCATTCTCAGGCATGCGAATCACACACGTACGTAGCTCGTATCGAGATTCAAAAAAATCGAAGAACTTGTCCAGATCTTTCTCACTCGTTCCGCTTGGTATTCGGGTTCTTGATGGCGGAGGAGAATTCTGTCGAGGGATCTACTTCTTGGACGGTTTCCATCGTCCCGAATATAAAAAAAGTCCTATTTTAAGACCTGATTCAGTGGTGCGGTCGCCGGGATTTGAACCCGGGTTCTCAGCTCTGCTCGCAACTGTAACGCTTGGAGGGCTGACGTCCTAGACCAGGATTTCCCATCAATTGCTTCGTTATTTTCGAATGAACTGGTTCAAAATCTGCGAAGCATTTGCATGTCTGGACGACGACCGCTAAACCGTGGGATATTGCATCCGAAAACCAGCGTATTTAGGTATTCGCAGATTGCTTAACAGGAGGAAGTATTCTGATTTTGTAGCATACATTGACGGTTTTGCGGAACCTACAAGCGCTTTGTAACAACGAGGAAGACGAAAGCTGCCATTATGATCATAACGTTAACCATGAAAGTGTAGACCCAAAAATTTCGAATAAACCAGGGAGACATTTGCAGGTCACTCCCTCTCCAGCTTCGCCTTGATGGTCTTCAGTGTCACGAAGGTCTCGCGCTCCATCTCATCAAATCGCATGGAGATATACTTCGCTTGGCCCTGCAACCTTGGAATTAGAACGTTTTCGATCGAATTCACTCGGCGCTTTGTCTTGTCGATCTCCACAAGTATTCTCCTGAGAGAATTTTCGACCTCAGCGATATCCAAGATAATTTTGAGCGCTGTTTCGAAATTGTCTATAGTTTCTTCCGTTTTTACAGACAGTCCCATCAGAGCGAATTGCTGGTCGATCGCTTGAAAGTTAGGATCCCTTCCTTGCACTTCGGGAATCCTCACTCCCATCACGTTCTTCGTCTTTATGTTAAAGCCCTTGATTCTGTTGACCATGTACGCGGTGCTTTCAATAGCGATTTTTCCCTGGTACATCTCCGCAATCGCAAGAGAGTTGTA
>JASHSF010000210.1 GCA_030036955.1 Nitrososphaerales archaeon | reverse complement strand
CTGCCTTAACCGAGTCTAAGAACTTTAAGTTGCTATGCGTTGAGAAAAACAGGATTGATCTGTCATTCCCAAAATTGAGAATCGTGACCTCGATTATATTCGATGTATTCCATACGTCATATCGAAGGCAGAATTGGCTCGCGAAGCCCCTGTCGAGCGAAGGCTGAATAGACAAGGGTCTAAATTTTACGAACTGGTCAGCACATTCGGCCCCGCATGGATCGTGATGATAGCAGACGTCGATGCTGCAAGCATAGTCACTGCCGCCCAGGACGGAGCTTCTTACGGATACGGACTCGTCTGGTTTCTATTAATACTCATTGTGCCCCTGTTCTTGATTCAAGAGTCTGCTGGTCGCATCGGAGTTGTAACAGGCAAGGGCTTAGGCGAAGTTATCCGAACAAACTATGGAAAGAAAACTGCTGTTTTCATGAGTCTTCCCATGGCGGCAACAGACGTGTTAAGTTATGTTGCCGAGTACGCGGGGATCGCCTTAGGCTTTGAGATGCTTGGGATTCCGGTATTTCTTTCGCTTCCAGCTGCTTACATTGTTCATCTTCTACTCGTCTTCAAGAAGAAATACGCCACTGTTGAGAAATTTCTGATTGCTATTTCAATCGTGTTCGTTCTGTGTTACACAGGATCATTGCTGAGCAGAGGAGTTGCAGTCGCTACAACAAATTCACTCTTGTTCAGCTCGTCTCCGCACTTTGTGTACCTGCTTGCAGCAAGCGCCGGGGCAGTAGTAATGCCGTTTATGCTATTCTACCAAGCTTCCGCGACGGCAGAGAAAAAAGCAAAGTCTCTGTGGGCATCCCGCTTTGAAACATTCGTCGGGGCGGTAGCAAGTGAATTAATTATGATCATTATCTTAATGGCAACGGTGGGTGTGCGATCTGGTGCAAATTTTTTCGGTTCAGCAACTTCTTTAGCTGCAGGTCTAAGATCGATTGCTGATGGCTACTCTGTTTATCTTTTCGCAATCGGATTGATTGCGGCAGCTTTCCTAGCTCTTGTCGTAATTTCTCTTGGAAGCGCTTGGGCTGTTACTGAAGCAGTTGGGGTGGGGCGGGAGAAGTTTTTCTGGATCTATCTACTCGAATCGCTGCCAGCCTTGGCAGTTCCAATGTTTTATCCGAACCTCTTCAATCTGCTGCTGAACTCAATGGTTCTTTTCACGTTCGTGTTGATAGGACCGGGAATAATAATGGGACTCGTTGCGTCGAACGCAAAAATAATGAAAGAGTTCAAATCAAGCACCCCCCTGAAGATCGGCTACTGGACCAGCCTCGCCTTGATAGTGGCCTGTGGTCTGTGGGCGGTTTCAGCGATTGTTTAGAGTGCAGCTATATTGCCTCACTCTTGCACGACATGGTGGAGGATCTGGTGCCGCTGGTCGATAATGCAAATCGCCCAGAGAAAAACTCCAAAGCCAGCGAGTCCACCAACTTCAGGGCTGGCAGCTCCGAGGGATGGAAGAATCAGGCCCGATGCGACTCCTAGCAATGCCGCACCCAAGATGTGAACCGTCAGTTGGCTTCGATTCATTTTCCGTTCACTTTGTAAAATACGGGCAAGAGTGATTTAAACAACGAATGCAATTCTCAAAATCGATAATGAATTTGCTGCATCCTGTTCCAATTTCGCAGAAACAAAAAATCGGGCAATGACTCCCGAATGGATTAGGGATTACATGCATAAGCTTCCATGATTCACCTATGCTTCATCAAGAAGACGCAACCGTACATGTGGGTGAACGATCAGGCAAAAATCCAAGAATTGATAACAGCCCTTTCAGACGAATATTCAAGAAAGATCCTTAGTGCAACACTCCTCGAGAGCAAGTCACCTGAAGAGATCAGTCGCGAACAAGACATTCCAACGAGCACTTGTTATCGCCGGATACATGACCTAGTCTCTGAGCGTATTCTAAGAATTGGAAAAATAGAAGTCGAGAACGGAAAGAAGCACGTTTTCTACAAAAGCGCCTACAAGAACCTTACAATAAAGCTCGATTACGACCAGCTACTCGTGGACGCAACTTCTAATCCGGTCGCCTCGGAGAAATCAGCCATAGTTATGAGGGGCCCAAGCACTGCTCTGAACTTTAGCTCAAGTATACGTTGAATGGGAAACTCTTCCAGCTCGAGCTCGCTCGCATTCTCAAACTTGGGAATCGTGTGCTCACAATAATAGCATCTTCCGTGATTGAATGATCGAGCTAAGTCATGAGCATAAAGCAAGCTCTCGTCTACAAAGTGGCCAAGCACTGGATTGCAGGCAAAGACTTGGAGGAAGCCCTGAAAGCTGCACAGGCTACGAACGAAAAGGGGATGCGCGCCATCATAAATTACCTTGGCGAAGATGTTTCTGATCCTTCTCTAATCGAGCAAAATTACATTGAGTATTTGAAAATCCAGAACATTGCATCCGAGCGGAGGATTAACGCATGCATAGCGCTGAAACCAACTCAATTCGGGTCTGACGCACAGTCAGAGATCGAGAAAATACAAACCTTGGCACAAGAAGGCATGAAACTGAAGCAAGACGTCTGGATAGATATGGAGAGCTCGGCTCTCACGGAGAAAACGCTCGAAATTTACCTCGAAGTGCTCAAATCATATCAGAACGTCGGCGTGGCACTCCAGGCCTATATGAAAAGAAGCGAGCAGGATCTTCTTCATCTCCTCGCCATAGGAGGACGTGTTCGACTGTGCAAAGGAGCTTACAGAGAACCAGCGAATCTCGTGTTGAGATCCAGAGCAGAGATAAACGACAATTACTCAAAGTTACTCAGAATTCTTTTTGAAAGGGGTAACGATTTCGCGGTAGCGACACACGATTCAAAACTCATAGACGAGGCAAAGAAACTTGCAGATTCACATCACGTGAATTTTGAATTTGAAATGTTGAAAGGAATAAGAATCGAGCTGAAGGAAGAGCTGCTGGCTTCAGGATACAGAGTGTCAGACTACCTTCCCTACGGCAACCAATGGTACAACTACTCGATGAGAAGAGTAACCGAACATCCCAGTAACATATGGTTGCTCGCGCGATCTATACTTTAAGGGGTTTTACCCCTAATTATCAAGTGTGAGAATCGTTATTCCAAAACAAATATTTCGGGAGAGTAGATTCGGCGGGTGATTATCTTGGAGTGTGATGTATCCAAGTTCAAATCAATGCGGCTTTTCACTCTGATTTCATTAATTTCGATTTTTCTATTATCTTTTTCGCTCCTTGGCTCATCACTTGCATTTTCAGTTTCTAATCAAATTTTCAGCTCGCCAGTCAACCTGAGTAATGACACTGGTACAGCTCAGTTTCCGGACGTCGTAAATGTGGGGAACAATGTCTACGTTGCTTGGACCCAAGGAAGTGGGGGCATTTTATTTAGAGCAAGTACGAACGGCGGCTCTTCCTGGTCCCCACCATTATCGCAGGGTGCAATGAGGATTTCGCACGAGGGGGGTACAACTCAGTATCCTCTAATGAGCGCTAATGGTTCATACGTCTACGTCACGTGGTCGCAAACTGTGGGGTCAAGCGGGTTACAGCTTTTTGAAGCTACTAGCACGAACTTTGGGGTTTCCTTTGCGGTCAGGCAGGTTACTTCTGGCGTATCTTCCAACGGTTGGATAACCCCGGTCATCGCGTCATGGGGGTCAAACGTCTACATTGTTTACAGCGGCGACGGTAAGAATTCATACGTAATTTCTAGCAACAATGCGGGCGCGACCTGGACCACGCCGTTTCATTATGGCGTCACCTTTGAACCGGAAGCAGCCGTTGTCGGAAGCAACGTGTACGCTGTTGCGGACGGGATACAGTTCGCTGTGAGTCACAACGCGGGAGCGACGTGGACAAAAGTACTCAACGAGAGAGAAGAGGGAGACGAGCCAATGATTGCAGCGAGCGGAAACGATGTCTATATTGTCGCTCAATGCAGGTGCTCGACAGGTCCGATATGGCTTCTCACTAGCACAAATTCCGGAAATTCCTTCATAAGAACGGACATAAACGGCAAGGTGACCAATAATTGGCAGCCAATGGTCGGGGCGTACGGCAGTTCTGCTTGGGTGGATTGGCACAACAATCCAGGAGGAAAGGCCGCTCAGGAATGGATGACCATGACGGCAAACTCAGGCGCCACTTGGACGGCTCCTGTCTCAATTAGCGGTACGGGGCATTGGGTGGGTTGGCCGTGGGAAGTGTCAACGACCGATGGGAGGGATATCTACACGATGTGGCCTCAACAGGTAACTTCAAGCCCGAACTATTGGGTAGATCGAGCATCCTACAGCTCCAATGGTGGAAGCACATGGTCCTCTCCGCCCGGGATAGATGTATCGCAGAACACTAACGGACAAGCTGCACCGGAAAACGACATTGCAAATGGAGCGATTTCATCCTATGGAAGCACCGCTTTTGCTGTGTGGCAGTTTACTTCTACCTCTGGCACCAATCAAATTTATTTTGCATCTTCGTAAAGCGATTAAAAGCACACGGACTTGAATTCAAGATTGCAAGCGCTATTCCAAATGCATTAACTCAGCTTTTCTTGAATGCCCAAATCACTAATTGCAGCTCGCAGAGTTGCAATTGACGTGTTGAGTTTCTGCCCCAGGGCTGAATTCTCAAGATCAGTTTCGTTTCTGAGTGAGCTGTTCAAAACGTCGAGCATCGCCCTGAGATCCAGCAGAAAATTGCCAGGATTTTCTTGTAGTCGTCGGTCTCGATCTCTGCCTTCGTTTTCTAGCCGGATATACTCTTCAAGCGTTTTTCTAAAAGTCATACAAGGTTTGGAGAGTATTCCAACTAAAATTAGCTTTCCTCTTCTTCGAAATACCGGCTGATTACATTCTTTTCTGCGCGGCGGAGAATCTCGGAAACCGTCCCCGCCTTAATACCTAGTTTTTCGGCCAACGCCTCCGTGCTTATCCGCTTTGGAAAATCGTAATATCCCAGTTCCAAGGCTGACTTTAACGCGTTTTGCTGTCTGGCGGTCATGCCTTTTACAGTTGACAGGGGCGCCAAATCGTCAATCTTGTATTTGACGCCGTGTTCGTGGAGCTTCGTGAGAAACATGGGCAATCCCCCTCCGCTAAGGTACAGCTTGTAGCTCATATCGCAGTTGTCCTCGGTAGTGGCGGGAGCTATGAAGCAGTTCGCGTTTGATTCCACGAGAGCCTTACACACCAGACAGTTTGTGCTCGTAACGGAACCAATGATTCGATTAGCCCCAACACGAGCAAGATCGCTATCGGTAACATCCGAGGCATTCTTGAGATCCAGCGTCATCTCTTCGGCTGTAGAACGGTTGGACGAAATATCGACAAAATGCATGACAGAGTGGGCACTAGCATCCAGGGCTTTGAGGCTCATCACTTTGATCTTCGCGAGCTTATCCTGGCATAGCGAAACGATCCAGTTTTCGGCATTCGCGGAGAATTCTAGCTGTATCACAGTTCACAACAACTTTGGCTGTATATTGTATATCTCTTTTGCGTCAATGCCTTAATGGAATAGATCCTTCGAGAAAGAAATAATAGCTGAATGTGAAAAGATATGATCGATGAAGATCGCTGAGGCTCTACCCGGCATTTTCAGTCGAACTTATCCCGTTCTAGAGCCGGGAACAGAGCTGCTTCTTGCGGCCTCTCTTCTTCGATTTCACCAGATTGACGCCATTCCAATTGACTTTAAGGCGGGACAGAAAAAGCACTTTGCCGTTTTGGGCTACTCTTGCCTTGCGAATCTTCTAAAAACTGATCCCTCGTGGTACAAATCCTTCTTGGAGCAACCTTGCGAGAGGGCCGCTCAAGAAGTTGCGACGGTCGCTGCTGATGACGAGCTCGGTAATTTGCTCAAGACGTTTGCCAAGACAGAATTTGGTTTTGCCTGGGTTGAAGGAGAGTTTGAGGTAGGCGCTCTTGTCAGCTTGCGTGATGTTCTCGGGTTGTACGAATATGGAACGCTAACGACACCAGTCAAAGTGGATGAGGTCGCTTCACCAATCTACTCGATGTCATCCGACGCCACGATTAGAGAAGCGTTGGCGCAGATGTTCAGCCATCGTTTCAGACGCGTCTTTCTGGACAAAGGAAAAGAGAGGGTCATTACCGACAGGAAGATAATCAGCTACGTTTTCAGCGCCACCCGCCTTGAAGAGGTCGCAAATTCATCAAAGGATCTGCTAGACTCTCATCTCAAGGAGATCGAGGCCATGAAGCCGAAGATGATCAAAGGAAATCCCAAGCTCAAAGAAGCTGCTGGTGCGATGAAATCCGAGGTAGAAGAGTGCCTGGTGACAGAAAAAGGCGTAGTGACCCCGTGGGACGTCGTTATGAAACCTTGGAAGATGGGGAAACTAACGATCAGCTAATTCCTTTCTCAGTTTTGAGAATCGCCTCTTCCACTTAAGTACTCTTTTTGCATCAGTACAATTGATGAAAAATGTCAGGGTCGGCCGAATCGAAATTTCCCGCGAAGCGGATTCTCTTAGCTGTGGATGGCTCGCAGAATTCACTTAGAGCTGCGAATGTTGCGATTGATCTCGCGAGAGATCACAGCGCCGAACTATCAATTTTGAATGTCATAGTGCCCCTCATTACTGTAGCGGTTCCGGCCGGAGCGGGTTCATATCCCGTTGACTATGGATCCTACTACGACGATCTAGCGAAGAATGGTACAGAATTAGTCGAAAGAATTGTAGGTCTTGCCAGAAGCAAAGGCGTTGACAAAGTCACGAGCTCAGTACTGCGATCTGCAGAGTCGGTGGTAGAAACCATCGTCGATTCAGCGGCTAACGAGAAAGTTGACCTTATAGTAATCGGAACTAGAGGTTTGGGCGGGTTCAAAAGAATGGTCTTGGGAAGCGTATCCAGCGGAGTCGTTACCCACGCCCACTGTAATGTCTTGATTGTAAGATAGACCAGTAGAAAATTACGTCAGTGTGTAACATCAAGCATTTTTCGGTTGACATGTAAATGCCCTCGAGGAAACTGTCCGTGATTCCTCCAAAGTACCGAACTCTGAGCGCGAGAGTCATTGAACAAGAAAAAGCATTCCTATCCTCGCCGCTGATTATCTGCGGATTTGTCGGGCCGGGGCTTGCGGGGATAATCTCGGTTGGCTACATTATAGGGCACTTGGGCCTACACCAAGTCGCTCACGTAAATTCTCGTTACATTCCGCCATCAGTCGTGTTCATCGGTGGAAAAATTAGACACCCATTCCGAATCTACGAAGATCATTCTGGCAAGCTAGCCGTGGTAATTTGCGAGGTTCCGATAGACAGAAGAGGGTTGTACGACATTTCCGCGGTTTTGAT
The DNA here is from genome assembly GCA_030036955.1 of Nitrososphaerales archaeon. Lineage (GTDB taxonomy): Archaea > Thermoproteota > Nitrososphaeria > Nitrososphaerales > CADDZS01 > JASHOD01. The sequence goes on along the minus strand of JASHSF010000210.1, from coordinate 2,696 downwards.
CGAATGGCTACAAAAATACAACCCCAAGGAAATTGCGGTTTTGGACGGCGTACCAGTCCAAGGTCTCCCGGAGAAAAGAACCACGTACTACATCGCGGATGAAAAGCGCCAAGCCGTGCTCAAATCGCTTGGATTCATACCTGCAGAATCAGTCTTGATAGATGGCACTGCTGGCTCTATCCTTAGCGCTTGTTTGAATCGAAAAACCCCCTGTGTGTCTTTACTTGTGCCGTCATCAATCAACGTCACAGACCCCGGAGCTCCTCTTGAACTGATTAGAGCAGTAAACCTGACTTACAAACTGAACATCGTGACGACCGAGCTCGAGGAGGACGTCGCAATGGTCAATAACGAATTAAACGAAATTGCAAAGCAGTATCAGAAAGTGCAGGAACAAGCTTCGGCCGATGCCCTGCCCTTGACGAAGACCATGTACGGATAAGTTCAAACTTTCATCTCGCTCCCCGTTATCAAAAATGAGAAACGTCTCCGCCTCTTAAGTAGCGGGAGACTCCGTAATTTCCTTGTGACCCACGTATGAGCGCTCAAATTTTGGTGGAAAACGAGCCTCCCGCCTCGGTTGTCATAATTGATTCTGAAAGGTGCAAGGGTTGCGAGCTTTGTGTTGTCGCATGCCCCGAGAAGAATTTGGAACTTTCAACTTCCTTCAACCGCAACGGATACCACCCTGTAGTATTCGAGTACCAAGGAAAGAAGGGCAACTGCACTGCCTGCGGGATTTGTTATTGGGTTTGCCCAGATTTCGCAATTAGCGAGGTGAAGACTCTCAGAGGCGAACAAAAGAAGTGATAAGAGAATTCATCAAGGGAAACGAAGCGCTCGCTTATGGCGCCCTCAAAGCCGGTCTGAACGCGTATTTTGCATACCCGATTACCCCATCGAGCGAAATACCAGAGACGCTGGCAAGGGAATTTGGAAACCCTGCGTACAAGGATTTCAAAGTGTTTCTGCAGTCGGCAAGTGAACTAGAAGCAATCAACATGGTGATCGGCGCGGCATCAACCGGAGCGAAAGTGATGACAGCAACCTCGGGGCCTGGCTTTAGTTTGAAGCAAGAAGGAATTTCCTATGCTGCTGGGATGGAAGTGCCGATACTCGTAGTTAACGTAAACAGAGCCGGGCCGGGGCTCGGAAATCTTGGACCAGAACAGAGTGATTACTTCCAGGCAACAAAAGCTGGAGGCCACGGCGGCTACCACAATATTGTTCTCGCGCCTAATTCCGTACAAGAAATGGTATCATTTCCGGGGCTTGCCTTTTCGCTCGCTTTCAAATATAGAAACCCTGCCGTAATTTTAGCCGATGCTTTCCTAGGGCAGCTAAAGGAAGACATTACTTTCCCAGAAATTACTGAGGAAAAGTTTGAGACGCCTTGGGCTACAACCGGTGCTAGGGGTAGCGAGAGACATGTGTTGTTGTCGCTCAACCTGGACTTTGAGGCACAAAGCCGTCAATCGGATCACTTGAGAGAAAAGTACGCTAGAATCGACAAAGACGAACAAAGATCAGAATCATACATGACCGACGACGCCGAAATTGTTTTCGTCGCTTTCGGAGTCGTCTCAAGAGTTTGCAAGCAGGTCGTGAATGAACTAAGGAGAAGGGGCATCAGGGCAGGTCTCTTCAGACCGATTACCCTGTCTCCGTTTCCACAAGAGAAATTGAGGGCACTTTCTTCGAAAGGAAGCGTCCGTAAATTCTTGGACGTTGAACTGAACATGGGTCAGATGTTATACGATGTCAAGCTCTCTGTTAATGACCCTTCCACAGTCGACTTTGCATGCAAACTTGGAGGCTTGTTGCCGACCACAAAGGAGATCATGAATAAAGCGCTGGAGGTTGAGAAAGTATATGCTTAGTCAACAAGAGGAATTTGAAACAAGGGACGAGTACGACGTAAAGCTGGGAGTGCTCCCGACTCTAACTGGCAAGCAGACTCACTACTGTGCTGGCTGCGAGCATGGCACCCTCACGAGATTAATCGCAAATGCTCTAAATGATTTGGGGTTGCGAGAGAAGACTGTGATGGTTGATTCAGTCGGTTGCAGTGTCTTTGCCCACGAATACATCAACACCGATGCGATACAGGCACCGCATGGGAGGGCACCCGCAGTCATGGCTGGCGTCAAGCGTGTGAGGCCGGATCTAGTTGTCTTTACCGTGCAGGGTGACGGCGATGCAGTCTCGATCGGGCTGCTGGAGCTGTTGAACGCGGCTAACCGGGGCGAGCCCGTCACAATATTTCTATTCAACAACGGGATCTACGGAATGACTGGAGGGCAGATGGCACCCACAACTCCTGAAGGGATGATCACTACTACTACGCCATTCGGACGGGATGTAAAATATACCGGACAGCCAATCGATGCTTCGAAGCTCGTCGCTGGCTTTGAAAGAGCTGCTTACGTGCGAAGAATATTCCTTCCAGTCGTACCCTTGAAGGTTCCTGGTCTCTACAGCGCAAGAGGTCCGGTAGATGGCGCGAAGATCGTAGAGAATGCATTCAAGGTACAGCTGATGGGAGGTTTCTCCTTTGTAGAAATTATTGGGACTTGCAGCATAAACTGGAAAATGTCTATCCTTGAATCGAAAAAGTACGCGAGCGAGGTTCTAGCCAAGGTATTTCCGCCCGGTCTTTACAAGGACAAGTTTGGGATTGAAAAGAGGTAAGACGG
>JASHSF010000209.1 GCA_030036955.1 Nitrososphaerales archaeon | reverse complement strand
TTACGGCAGGATGTCGTTTTAGCGAAGCTGTGCATGACTCTTCACGAGACAAGACTAACTTGACCGGTTTTCCAGTCTTGAGTACAGCTAGGGCAAGCAAAAGCTGCAAAGTGGCGTCGTCTTTTCCACCAAAGGCTCCTCCAACTGGCGGAGTTATGACTCGAACTCGACCTTCAGGTATTCCTAGAGTGTTGCAGATTTCCGATCTATCCTTGTACGGACTCTGGCCTCCAGATGTAATTGTGATCCTGCCCTCGTCATCGACATACGCAACGCCTCCCTCTGGTTCTAAGTAAGCGTGAATAGCGGCCCCTGTGCGGTATGTGTTCTCGATAATCGCAGCCGCGCTTTCAAATGCAGCCTCGACCTTACCAAAAGAAATCCTCGTCGTCCTGCAGACGTTCCCGTCCTCATGCACTTGCGGAGAGTCTGGGCTGAGAGCTTGGACAGGGTCTGAAACTATTCCAAGAGGTTCATAATCAACTTCGATTAAAGCAAGCGCATCATTGACTCTCTCGATACTCTTTGCTACGACTAGGGCTATCGGATCGCCGACGTAGCGCACCTTATCGTCGCAGAGAACGGGCCTGTCCCGGAAAAAAGGGCCGTATCTATTGTTACCTGACTTCGGCACATCCTCATGAGTCAGAACAGCTGTTACATCGACCAGCGATTTAGCTTTCGAAGTGTCTAACCGTTTTATCAATGCGTGGGGGTACTTGCTTCTTAGCACTCCTGCCCACAGCATTCCTGGCACGAATACGTCGGAAGCATATTTTGTGGTGCCAGTGGCTTTGTCGTGAGAGTCCCTTCTTGGGACGCTTTTGCCTATCCACTCAAATCTGCTTTCGTTCATCTGTTTTCCTGGCTCCTTGCAAGGAGTTCATACAGGCAGCTACCGGTCAAGTTGACTGCCATTTCGCGTCTATAATCTGAAGTTCCTCTAACGTCCGATATTGGAGAAATCGATGATGTTACAGCTTCTGAAGCAATGGTTATTCTATTTTGATCAAGCAGTTCATGCTTGACAAGCTTTTCGGACTTATGCGCCCTAACTACAGTGGGGGCCAATCCTCCGAGTGCGATTCTCGCATCTACAATCTCGGCTCTTCTGTTTCCCCTATTGATCCATATGGCAACGCTGACAACTGAGCATGCTTCACCAAGCCTCAAAGTGTGTTTCGCGAATATTGAGTCTTCCTCTTGCGTCATCTTCTTGAATGTTATTTCAGTGATGAGCTCGTTCGGTCTCAAATCGAACTCCTTGTAACCAGTGAAGAAATCTTCAATGTGTATCTCCCTTTTGCTCCCTTTTCCCTTCACGACTATTCTCGCATCTAGCGCGTAAAGAGGCGGAATGCAGTCTCCCGAGGGAGATGCGTTTCCGATGTTGCCCCCTATTGTTGCTTTGTTGGTTATTTGAATCGAGCCGATTTTCTCGGCCGCTTGGGCAAGCATTGGCGCGAATTCGTTTATCTCTCGAGAGGCCGCAATTTCTGAAAGAGTAGTAAGGGGTCCTATGCAAAGATTCTCCCGTTCTTGCCTTATGTATCTGAGCTCACCAAGAGAATAGATGTTCAGCAGCTTTTTTTCTCGCAAAGTACCCTCTTTCAATTGAATTATAACGTCGGTGCCCCCTGCAATTACCCTGAATCGCGTCGCCTCCATTTTCTCCAGAGCATCTTCCAGTGACCTCGGCGTTTCTACATCAACATCGTACAGAGTAACCAACTCGATTCAGCCCCGCGATGCTTCGATTACGGCCTTTACTATTTTGGAATAACCCGTGCATCTGCAGAGATTCCCTCTCAAAAATTCCTTGGTCTCTTCAATGTTGGGCTTTGAATTTCTTGACAGGAAAGCTGTTGACGACACAATCATTCCAGGAGTGCAATAGCCGCATTGAATTGCTCCTTCTTTCTCAAAGGCCCTTACAACCACGCTTCCTAGAGGGTCCGTGGCAAGCCCTTCGATGGTTGTTACATCCGAGCCTTCCACTTGTTCCATTATCATAAGACACGCATTGACCGCCTTTCCGTTTATCAAAACTGTACAAGCGCCACACTCGCCCTTGCCACATCCATCTTTGGTTCCAGTCAGATTCAAGACATTTCGAAGAACCTCAAGAAGCGTGTATGCAGGCGGAGCCTTCACTACGACAGGCTCGTTGTTAAGCGTGAAAGAATACTTCCTCAAGTGCAAATGTATTCAGTTTTATTAGCTACGGCAACAGGATATTTATGGGCTGAATACGATTCTCAAAGATGAGAATCCTCGTATTGAGAATAGAATCCTCCGCCAACAAATATCCAGACTAATAGTTAGAGTTAATTTTGAAAATTTTGGCTAATCTGATGATTCTAAGCCGATCGGGGGTCGACTAGAAGAGGTTCAGGATAAATCCCCAGCACTGCATCCGGATCCTTCAAGCCTGTGCCAGTAATCAAAACAACTACATTATCGCTATTTTTCACCCGACCATCTTGTACCATCTTCTTTAATCCTGCTAACCCAGCAGCGCCCGAAGGTTCAGCGAACATTCCCTGATAACCTGCCAGATCTTTTATTGCTTCTAGCATCTCTGCATCTGTGACTGTGACTCCAGCTCCCCTCGTCTCCTTAACGCCCGCAATGGCAGCATCTCCATCCCAAGGAAAGGGGTCAAGAAGTCCTGATGCTATAGACTTGGGATAAGGCTGAGGAATTATTTGACTAAACTGAAGACCTTCATTGATTGCCTTGACGAGTGCTTGGTTTCCTGCAGGTTGAACAGCGACAAGTCGCGGATAGGATTCAATAAAGCCAAGCTTCTTTAGATCCCGAACTCCCTTCCAGATCCCTGTCAGAAGACAACCTGATCCGGTCGGCACAAAGATGAAATCTACTGCCGACCAATCTCGTTGCTCGTAGATCTCAAAGGCAATTGTCTTTGGTCCTTCTACTTGGTAAGGATTGAAGGGTCCAAAGCTCGGACAGGAGTAGTATCCAAGCTGATCTACTGCCTCCACCATCAGCTGGACCGTAACGTCCGCGCCTTCTCTAATCTGCTTACAGCGATGTACTGTGGCACCATACAGTAACAGCTGGGCTATTTTCGCCTTTGATGCTTCAGCAGGAACAAAGGCGTTGCATCTTATACCGGCGGCTGCACAATAGGCGGCCAGCGATGCGGCAGCGTTGCCGCTGGACGCGGTGACTACGTCTTGCTTACGAAGTTCGATTGCCTTTGCCAACCCCACCGCCATCGCTCTGTCTTTGAATGAGCCAGAGGGATTTCTTGTCTCATCTTTCAAGAAGAGATTCCGCATTTCCAGTTTTTCGCCAAGGCGATTTGCCCGAACTAGGCGCGTCCCGCCCTCTCCCAGTCTGACGGCAAATTTCGAATCTACTGGCAAAAGCTCCTCGTAGCGCCAGATGTCACTTGCCTTTCTCGATTCGATAGCTTTGCGAGTCAGATTCGCAGAGATGGCGTCGTAGTCATAAATTATGTCGAGCCGTCCAGAATCTCTCTTTTTGCAAAGAAGCGGGTTATCTGCCGGAACATATTCCGTACCGCACTTGGAACAAACTAGTTTCTGCACATGCACCCATTCTTTCACTTCCTGGACGAGATACCAGTGAGCTGACCCAGATGGTCGATTAATTTATGATCTCGAGTCCTCTCTGATACTTGCCGAGCTGATCTAGGCTGTATTGATCGAGTTCGTGCGAGCTGCGCGTCTCGGCAAGCGACTTCTTCACTCCGAATAGCTCGGTGGAGAGATATCTGCTTCCAGAGTCATTTATCATGGTCACGAGCCTGCCTATCTCAGGATGCTTCCTGACCAATTTGACAGCTGCTGCGACATTGCAGCCGGAAGATATCCCACAAAAGATACCTTCCTCTCTCACGAGGCAGCGAGCCATTTCAATCGCTTCGTCCGATGAAACAGTTATCACGCCGTCAATGATGTCCAGGTGCAAATTTTCTGGAACGAACCCATCACCAATTCCTTCAATTTTATGCATTCCCCATTTCTTTTGGGAAATTATCGGTGCCTCTGATGGCTCTATAGCGTAGAGCTTAACACGAGCATTCTTTTCCTTAAGGTACTTTCCGACGCCGGTCAGTGTCCCGCCAGTGCCTTGCGAAGCAATGAAACAGTCCACCTTTCCATCCATCTGGCTCCATACCTCGGGACCAGTGGTTTTGTAGTGTGCGGCAATATTGTCTGGATTTGAGAACTGGCTCGGAATCCAATACTTGCCCTTGTTATTCTTCGTAAGCTCGTGCACCTTGTCTAGGCACAAGTCTACATCGCTCTCCTGGCCTGGAGTAAGAACAAGCTCTCCTCCGAATGCCCTAATCATTTCCTTCCGTTCGTCGCTCATACCTTCAGGCATGACGATTGTAACTCTATACCCGAATAATGAGCCGACGAAAGTGCAAGCTATTCCCGCATTTCCAGTAGAAGCCTCCAGGATTTCCATTCCAGGTTTTAGCTCTCCTTTCTTTAGAGCTGACTGAATCATCTCCTTGTAGACCCTGTCCTTCAAGCTACCCGTCGGATTAAAGTACTCGAGTTTGGCAAAAATTTCCGACGAGATCTTTTCTTTTGCGCATATGCGTGAAAGTTTGGTCAAGGGGGTGTCCCCTATGGTGTCTAGGATGGTATCTGTTGCACTCGAAAAGCGACTCAACACTATGGAGCTCAACGCTTACGCCCCCATGACCATGGCCATGACTGCCTTCTGGACGTGCAAGCGATTCTCAGCCTGCTCGAAGTAAACTGAATACGCGTCGTTGTCAACGACGTCGTCAGTTGCTTCTTGACCCCTGTCAACGGGCCCACAGTGCATGTATTTTGCCTTGTAAGTGAGATCCATCATTTCTTGGGTACACTTCCAATCTTTGAACGAGTTCTGATACGCTGAGGCCCCGTCCTTGTCCACCGCCTTATTATAGGGTGGAACAAAGGTCTTGGGCGACCATGCCTTCGGATACACAAAGTCAGCATCTTTGAAAGCCTCCTTCATGTCATTCACCACTTCAAAACTTCCTCCGTATTTGTTCGCGTTTTCTTTAGCTGCCTTGATGACGTGATCCTCAAGATCGAATCCCTTTGGGTGAGCCAGCACCACGTCCATGCCAAATTGTGTTCCAATCAGCACACAACTCTGGGGTACCGCCAGAGGTTTCAAACCTCCGGAGTAAGCATATGAGACTACGAATTTCTTTCCCTTTGGTTTAGGCGCTACGTCGAGAATCGCTCTCATATCTGCCAGAGCTTGGAAAGGATGGAAGACATCGTCCTCCATGTTAAGCACCGGTATCGAACTCCATCTCGCAAATTCCTGAATAATTCTGTGGCCTCTCCCTATTACCCACTTCGCGGCATCGCCGTAAACCCTTATGGCTATTGCGTCTCCGTATCTGGAGAGCACTCTTCCAACATCTGCGATTGCTTCAGTCTGATAAGGAACCATGTCTTCGGGGAGAGTCGGCGTATAAACGTCGCTCGGACTGAGGAAATGAGCGTGTCCGCCGAGCTGATAAATGCCAGCTTCGAAAGAGTTTCTGGTTCTCAAGGAACGATTGTAGAAAAGCATGAACAGTGTCTTGCCCGATAGATACTGAGTTTGGACTTTATTTCTGAAATCACTCCTTAGGTCACCGGCTGCCCTAAGAATTGACACTATCTCATCTTGCGAGTAATCGTTCGTATTCAGAAAATCCTGGCCTGCCATAGATCCGACATAAGACGGGGTGGGCAATTTAGATCACGATGACTTATACGAGCAAGAAATATTAGGGTTGGCACGATTATCAATTTTGAGAATCGATTCCAACCGATTTTTATTAGAAATTCGCATGATACATGCCGAACGTCCACGAGATGGACACGTGATTCTACGGCGTATCGATTTCACTTGACATTCATGATGGCTGCCAAAATCTTGTCCGGCGTCATCGGAATTTCTCTTATTTTGACTCCTGTTGCCCAGGATATCGCATTGGCGATAGCTGCAGCTGGAAGAACAATAGGGATTTCGCCTATCGACTTCGCTCCAAAAATTCCTATTTGCCCGGCAGACTCGACTGTCGAACTATTGATAATCTCGGGACAATCAAGGATAGTCGGTATCCAGTACGTGTGAAGATTTGGATTCATAATCACGCCCTCGCTTGTCACGATTTTTTCCATGATGCCGTAACCTGTGCCCATGATTGAACCGCCCTCGCATACGGCGAGTAAACCCAATGGGTTGATGACTTTGCCAGCATCGTACACGGGAGTCAATTGTCCAACTCTTATGAAACCTGTCTCTGTATCAACCTCAACGTCCGCTACCACTGCTCCGAAGGTGTACTGGTTGTAGGGAGAACCCTGCCCTGTTTCCTCATCCCAATTCGTAGTCGGAGCCAAGTAATATCCTACAGACTTCAGTTCTACGTTTCGGTCCGCCGCCTCCACAACGAGATCCCTGAACGTGATTCTACGCTCAGGTTTGTCATTTGAATAGACGTTTCCCGCCCTAAAGATCAAAGATGACTCGCTGCAGGCAAGACGTTCGGCCGCGACGCGCGAAAGCCTGTTCTTGATTATTTCGGCCGCTTCAAAAGTAGCTCTGCCTCCGATTACAGTTACCCTTGAGGCTACAGTTGGTCCAGAGTCACTTACTCGTCCTGTGTCCGGTCTGCTCATTCTGACATCCTCGTAGGGCAGACCGAGCACCTCTGCGGCCACCATCAGCAGGGAAGTCATTCCACCCGTGCCGAAATCCGTCAAGCCGGTTTCGACGAGTGCTTTCCCGTCCGGCGTGATAGCGATATGCACAGTTGCAAAGTCGCCAGACTCGGGACCAAGGGTATTACCGTGATAAAGAAGAGCTATGCCGATTCCTTTTTTCAATCGACTAGTGCCTTTGTTGTGTTGCTCGTATTGCTTTCTTTTGTGATACCAGTCCGATAACGCGACAGCTTTCCGGAAGCACATGTCCAATCCGGGATCTTCGATCCTTTGGTTCGTAAGAGTCCGAGTTCCCGGCCTCAAGATGTTTTTTGCCCTAAACACAACCGGGTCCATCTCCAGCCTCTCAGCTATCAGATCCATCTGGACTTCGGCCGCAAAGTGCACCTGAGGCGAACCAAAACCCCTAGTCGAGCCTGCAATAGTGTTGTTGGTAAGTACGCAATAGCCGTCGGCCTTGACATTGGGTACCTCATAGGGGCCGGTGCAATGGAATACTGCCCTACCAAGGACTAGATGCCCTTTTGATACATATGCTCCAGTATCAGCGATCAGCTCTGACTGCCAGGCTAACAATCTGCCATCATTTGTCACTCCTGTTCTATTCTTGATAATGAAGGGATGCCTCTTGCACTGAATTATCATTGCTTCATCTCTAGTAAACTGCGCCAGAGCTGGCTTGCCGGTCTTGAGAGTTGCAAGACAGGCATACGCTGCAACATCTATGGGGGTCTCATCGGACTTCGGTCCAAAACCCCCGCCTGTGGTGGCTTGAATCATACGGAGCTTCGCTTTTTCAAAGCCTAGGATCTTGACAACCTTGCCATAAACGTCGAAGGGATTTTGCATTGAGCAAACACAAGCTATTCTCCCGCTGGGCTCGAGATAGCTATATGCCGCTTCGGTCTCGAGAGGGAGTCCATCCACAAATTCCGTCTTGAATGTATTCTCCACGACAAGATCGGATTGGGAGAATCCTCGTTCAACATCACCCTTCCTGATTTTCATATGTTTCACAAGATTGCTTCTCTCTTGAACCAATGGGGCGTCAGGTTTTAGAGCATCATTGGGATTGGTAACAGAAGGTAAAGGCGTGTAAGCAATATCCATCAGCATAGCAGCTTCCTCAGCTGCTTGATGAGTTTCCGCTACCACAATTGCGACAGCTTCCCCGTAATGCCTGACTACCTTCTCTGCCAAGAGTGGTCTATCTGACAGTATAGAACCTGCGTCGTTGACACCAGGAATATCCTTTGAGGTAAGAATGGCCAACACTCCCGGAAGGAGTTTAGCCCTTGATGTGTCAATGCTCTCTATCGTGGCGTGGACACACGAGCTGCGGACCGCCTTAACATAGACTAAATCACCAGTGGCGATATCCGCTGTATAGGAAGGCTTTCCGAGCACCGCAAGAACAGCCCCGGCTCTGACAACCTTTTTACCCACAACGTCAAAGTCCTTCTTAGAGGCCTGCTGGATTTGCACTGATTCCAATCTAAGATTTCTCACCTGATGCTACTAACACAGACTCCTCGAATCGTACATAGCTCCCGCACCGGCAGAGCACTGGGCTCAATGCTCTTCTTATTTCGGCTCTGCTGGGCCGAGGATTGGAGTCGAGAAGGCTTTTAGCTGCAAGTATAACAGCAGGATTACAATATCCGCACTGAACAGCTCCGGTTTCAAGAAATGCTTTCTGGATTGGATGAAGAGTGCGATTATCGCCTATTCCTTCGACTGTGGTCACGGCTTTGCCTCTGATCTGACCGGCCATCATGAGGCAAGAGTGAACGGGCTTGTCGTCTACAAGAACCATGCACAGACCGCAATCTCCTGCCCCGCAACCTTCCTTAACGCTCTTTAGATCAAGGGAATCTCGCAAGACATCAATCAAACGCTCATTTCCCTTCAGGTCAACAGAGCAAGGCTTACCGTTCAGTGTGAAGGAAACCGTAAACTTGTCATCTTTCATTCTGTGAATCCACCTTTTTGGCGCGCTTGCAGCGAAATTTTCCTGAGCAATGCTCCTAGGCCTTTTTTCCTGTACCATCCAGGCGCCATGAAATCCGAATGTGGTTCTGCCTCCTGCTCGAGCTCGTTGATGGCTTCACTTACAGAATCAGCTTCGAATCTCGTATTTGTTAGGGCGGCCTCGGTCTTGGATAATCTTCCCGGTGTTGAGCCTCTTGCACAATTTGCCACAATATTTACTTCGCTGAAAATATTACCGTCCAGTTCGGCCTTCAACGCTAGACTTGCAAATGGTATTCGGGAGACCGACATGTTCAGCTTGGAGAAGAAGCAGACCAAATTCTTCTTTGGTTCAATGAATTCTATCTCTTTGATGATGCCTGAATCTTCAGAATGATCAACATGATCACTTAATGAAACTACTCTTTCCACGCCCTTATTTATCATCACGAGTTGCGCATTCAGAGAGAGAAAAATCGTTACAAGGTCCTCAGTGTATGACCGTAGAGCTAGGCTTCCCCCAACGGTTGCAATATTCATGATCGGAGGCGAGACAAAACCGTTCTTGAAAGTGCGAAAGGCGTCAAAAGCATTCAGAGGATCGCTTTCAACAAGCGTTGCAATCGTTGTAAAACCACCTACTTTCAGAAACCCGTTCTCAGATTTTACGTACCTGTACCCTTCGACGCCTGTCAAATCTACCAGTGTCGTGGTCCTTGTCTGGTGGGAGATCAGGCTAGGTATCAAGAATGTGCCACCCGCGACAGGTTTCGCATTCGTATCTTCCTGAAGCATAGCCAAGGCTTCATCGAGACTGCGCGGCATCAGGAATCTCAATGAAGGAAGCCTTTGCGAATTGGTTTGCAATACGGGGCACTGAAGTAATTTGGTTTCGCTCATTTTGTCTAATCCAGAGAATAGACACTGGAATATTTATGACGGGAATACGATTCTCAAGAATGAGAACTGACTCCAGACCTAGAGAACCGAATTTAGTAATGCTCTCTCTTTAGCGTACGAAAGGTTCTACAAACTTCTGATTATCCACGTCAAAAATCCCTTTGTCAGTTATTCTCGCATGAGGTATCACCGAAAGTGCCAGAAGACACGCAATTGGCATGTACGGATGATCAATGGCGCCCATTTTCTTGAACGCCCTACGTAGTGCCAGCATTTCATTTGATACATGTTCGAGTGACTGATCTGACATTAGACCGGCAATGGGCAATTTTATCCAAGCGAGAGTTTGTTGTTTCTGTACCGCTGCTATTCCACCATGACTTTCTATCACAAGGTTGGCAGCTATCTGCATATCCTTGAGATCTGTACCCACGACTAGAAGGTTATGTGAGTCGTGAGCTACCGTCGTTGCTATGGCCCCGCTTTTCATGAGATTTCTTACAAAACCTAACCCCCGACCACCACCTTTGCCGTGCCTTTCAAAAACAAACACGAGTGCAGTTTCTCCTAGTACAAGCTGACCTTTACTAACCTTGACCTTCGCTTTCCCGAGCTTCGTGAGAAGCAAATTGAGAAAGATCTCGCCGCTATCGCGGGTTCCGCGAGCAAACTTGCTAAGATCTATGGCATTAACGTAAACGTATCCTTCGGCCAAGGGAGGGTGAACATAGAGATCCTGCAAATCTATTGCGCGAACTTTAACTGTATTCTCAGCGAAAGTATGGATCCTTTTCGATTTTATATGTACCAGAAGCTTTCCGTCTTTTGCGACTGGAATTCCCTTTGCCACAACTAACTGTATATTGAATTTCTTCAAATCATCTAGAAGTACGATATCGGCTGTACGCCCTGGCGCTATAGCACCCAATTGATTCTTCCTCATGTGCTGTGCAGGGGTTAGTGTCACACTCTTAACAGCATCAACTGGATCCATTCCCGCGTCGATGAATGACCTGCAAACATAATCAAGGTGTCCAGATTTCGAAAGGTTGTCTGGCATCACGTCATCTGTGCACAGAATTAGGTTTGACGCATTCGGGATGCTCTTCATTCTCCTCACAAACTTACGGGGATCTAAAATGTATGGGCCCCTAAGCTTCACGTACATTCCAAGGCGCATCTTCGTGACCATCTCGGCGGCCGTGAAATTTTCGTGGTCTGCTTCCGGACCGGCCGTGATGTATCCGTTTAGCTCGCTGTTGGACAAAAGTGGCGCATGACCATCAATCACGGCGTTGTGCTTCTTACCAACATCGAGAATTCTCATCATCTTATCCGACTCGTTTAGCACTCCTGGGTAATCCATAACCTCGCCCAGTCCCCATATTTCCCTCCGGTCAAGAATCTCATCAATGTCGGAAGGTGTAAGTTCTGCTCCTGAAGTGACAGCATTTGATTCGGGAACACAGGTGGGGACATAGAAGAATATCTTCATTGGCAGATTTCTGCTATCCTGAATCATAGCTTGCAGACCCTCCCTTCCCATGACGTTCGTTATCTCGTGCGGATCTGCGAACGCAGTAGTCAAACCATGGGGAAGGGCAGCTGCGGCAAACTTTGAAGGGGTAACCATGCTGCTCTCGATGTGTAGATGGGAATCTATCAATCCAGGAATTGCTATCTTGTGCTCTGCTTCTATAGTATTGAGAGATTCGTGCTGAGGATCTGAAGGGCCCACGTAAACTATCTTGTCTCGGTAGATGCCAATCGAAGTCTCATAGATCTCCCCGGTAAAGACATTCAGCAATGACACGTCATGAATTAGCAGTGTCAGCTTTCTTTTTCCCAAAGCAGCCGAAATATAATCAGTAAGCAGCGCTTGCATCATTTGAATTATTCAGTTCGTTCTCGTTTAGATAAAGCATGATCTTCGGTCTAGATATGGCCCAGTCCGCCTTTTTCACTTAGTTCAAGAAAAAAAACCGATTGACGGTGCTCAGAATGCCATATTACAAAAGTCGGTAGTCACACGCTGAGCTGATCGGATAGCTCGGAAAAGCGGACTGTTGAATTAATGTCGTTTTCACTTAAGGACTGTTTTGTAGGAAAAGTAAGTCAGGTAAACTGAGTCCTCGCGGATCCTTCCCCTTATCCCGAATTACTGTTCTCCGAAGGTTTCCGAGATCCTCAGCATGCTTCAGCATCAGGCTGAGGCTAGGAATTAGGCTAAGAATCTCCAGAATATTTTCTCGAGTCGCGTTTAGACAGGAATTGCTCCAAAAAGACATCCGATCAGATAGCCAGCAAATCCGGTAGCGAGCCCGATTATCGTCATCTGCAAGCCGCACCACCATATCGAGCCTACCGTCGTTCTGGCTTGGTATGCGCCGATGAAAATAGGAGGGGCCGCTAAGGATTAGTGCCGCAATTGTACCTGCAGTTATTGTTGCAGTTAGAGGAAGTTAGCTTAAAGGCTGCTAAACAAGTTTCTTTCGTACAA
>JASHSF010000208.1 GCA_030036955.1 Nitrososphaerales archaeon | reverse complement strand
AAAACCATTACGCAGCAGCAAACGACGAAAATTCACGAGATTATTGAAAACGCTTTGAAGGAAGGTAGAACCGCTCTTCTTGAACCGGAAGCTGAACGCGTCGCTAAAGCATTCGGTCTCCAGGTACCGGATTCAGCGCTTGTGTTTTCAGAAGCCGACGCAGCGCGATCAGCAAAAAAAATTGGGTTTCCGCTCGTTATGAAGATCGTTTCTCCGGACATTCTTCACAAATCGGACGCGGGTGGAGTCCTTACTGGCATTAATTCTGTTTCCGAAGCGCGCAAAACCTATCACGCGATCATGAGAAACGCCAGAAAATCAAACGCGAAAGCGACAATTGACGGCGTGCTCGTTCAGAAGATGGCGCCCAAAACAGTTGAATTTGTGGTGGGAGGAATACGCGATCCGCAGTTTGGTCCCACAATCATGTTCGGTCTCGGAGGAATCTACGTGGAGCTTTTCAAAGACGTTGCTTTCAGGCTCGCTCCAGTTGACAAATCAGAAGCTCTTTCGATGATGAGCGAGATCAAGTCTTCGAAACTCCTGACTGGCTTTAGAGGATCAAAGCCCCTTGATCAAGACTCCGGTGCTGAAGCGATTTCTGCCGTCGGAAAAATGATGACAAACATGAAGGAAATAGAATCGATTGACATCAACCCGCTTCTTATTTATCCGAAGGGATCTATTGCAGTTGATGTCCGGATAATCCTTTCGAAAGTATCCTAAGACTTTTTAGATTCAGAACGGACTTTTATTTGCTTGGCGTGCGTTGCTACGACGGGCGTTCTGAGAAATGGTTATTCGGATGATGAACAAAATCGCACGCCAGCAACTTTTCAGATTTTTGATGGAACAAGTGGCAATTCTCTCCCCATGTGACTGTTCCGACCATGGATGGGTTCCTGAAACAGATTGATATTTTAGACGCGGAAAAATTACGAGATGCGCAGAGTAGTTTCGGGCCGGTAGTTCAGTGGTAGCAACGCTCGCCTTGCACGCGAGAGGTCAGGGGTTCAAATCCCCTCCGGTCCACGTTGATAACAGTACTAATATGCTTTGGAAAGAGGGTGGCAAAGGCCTAACCTCGACTGTCGAGGGCGACATCTCATGAAAAAATCATGCCGTCCTCCGTCAATTCAGGCCGAATTCGGCGGAATAGAAGGCGGTGCTCCAGGGAACTCTGCCAGCGTCGGTCCGGGCTTTTTCTGAATTCTGGTATAGATATAGTACAGCAGTAGGCCAAAAATCATCCAGGCAGTTCCGACTTCTCTCCCGAGGGGGTGGAGAATTACGACAAGCACCCAGATGATTAGGTCCGCCACGAAACAAGCTACTGCGAATATAGGAACCTCGTACTCTTGAACTCCCCCGAGCTTTTTTCGATGGAGCTTTATGCTTATCGGGGTTCTGAATGGTCTGACGAGCGTCTTGTCTTTGTTCCGGAGTGAAATCAAGCTCAATCCAACTATCATGTAAGCAATCAAAGCTCCGAAGTTGTACATCTCGGCGAGAAGATCGAGCGATCCCGAAAAGGCAACAATCACGGCGATAGCGAAGGAAGAGAAAAAAATTAATGACAAATACGGAGTCCTGAATTTTTTTTGCAACCTTCCGAGCGCCTTTGGAAGCACCTCCGCCTGGCTCATCGCGTAACCCAGCCGAGATACACCGACTAGACCAGCATTTGCAGCAACGAGTAACACAGTAATTCCAAGTATAGCGCTGAGCCCACCCAGCGCCCATCCATACGCCAGATGAGAGGCAATGAAAGACACTGGGTAATCAATTGCTGCTGGATTGCTGACAAAGTCTTGAACCGGGATAACCCCGAGTGCGAGGGAAGAAATGGCAATCGTGGACGCGACGACGGCCACGCTAATCAAGAGAACCGCTCTTGGGATATTCTTGCCGGGCGTTTTCGTCTCCCCTGCGCTTTGCGACACTACTTCAATCCCGAGGTAACTTGACATCGCAATCGTAACAGCGTAAAGAAAATTCGGATATGTCGGGGCTGATCCGATGTGGGGCACCGGGTTCAAAGCAGGATGGTACGAAAATGCAAAGCCCACAACGACAACTAGCGCGACTCCTACAATGTCAAACAGGACAAGTATGTAGGAAAATCTCGCTGACTCAGAAATACCGATTATATTTAGGGCAACTAAAGCTACAATAACAATGACTGTTATGGTTGCCAAGTCGCCGGTAGGCATCGGTATGAAGTACCTGACGTAACCCACCGCCGCGAGAGTCGAAATAGCTGTAGTGACAACGTAATCGAGCAGAAGAGCCCATGCTGCGAGAAAAGCAATATTGCGTCCAAAAGCCTTATTCGCAAAAGTAAAAGCCCCGCCTGCCTGGTGGTAGGAACTCGACAATTCCGCGTAGCAAATTGCAGTCAGCACATATGCAATCGTAGCGAAGAAGTATGCGTAAGTAGCTGCGGACTTGGCATAGAGCAAGACTATTCCGAGTGTAAAATAGATTCCTTCCGCGACGTCTCCATATGCAAATGCAAAGTTACCAAGGATGCCTAGATCGCGCCTGAGTGAGCGTCTGGAGCGGCCTAACAAGTTTCGAGTGTACCTGGCTTAAGAGCCCTTTGGAGGGATTGGATTATTCGAAATACTGGAGTTAAACTATTTTCCTGCCCTTCTCTAGAGCAAGGTAAGGCAAGCTTTTGGTCAGGTATTACAGAAAGTGAAGCTTCAGTTAAACAAAATCCGTAAGACGGCTCTGCCTTAACGATCTTGATTGGCTTGAATCTCCCTGGATCGCCTTAAAGTGGGCGTAAAATTTTCGTCTGACGAATCTCTTGAACGGCTTCCCAGCGGTTTGGAACTGAGGAAAGACCTTTTCTATGCACTTTTCCTGCTCGGGCACGTAAAACCAGATTCCTGCCCCGAGCTTTTTTAGATTCCAGTAATTTTTGCTCGATCTGTGATCGAACACTCTCTCGCTTACTAGCACCACGTAGTCAAAAAATAATGAATAGCACTTGAGCTGCTCGATCGAATTTGCCACGTTGTCGAATTCGGACTTGTACTCGAATGCCCAGTAGTGAGATCCCATCTTTGCAGCAATGTCAACCAATGGGTGCTTTGTAATTATGCAGTCAAATTCCCTTGGATAAAGGGCAAATCCTCTTTCTAGCAGGTGCTGCTTGAACCTGTCGTAGCACCTTGGGCGAGGCTGGTATGTGGGAAACCATAGGTTTTCCTCGAATCGCGAGAGCTCAGCACTCTGCAAGGCAGGGCTGAGCTACGAACTGGCCTATCAATAAACTGCATGTTCGAATATAGCTTACCTGTGGTGAAAAGCACTTCACGGCTTCACGGAAAAGTCGATCAAGCTAAAAGCATTTCCTGGAGCTCCAAAAATGAATCCAATTTCGGTTTTTCCCCAACTTGAGATGCCTAAACAGAAATTTCATATCTCCGAACCATAAGATAGCTCGATTTAGAGCGATTTGAGACAAAACAAGAACTACGCCTGCTATGCAGATTGTCAATTATTGTTTACTCGACCTATCATTAGCTCACATCTTGCTCTCACGTTGTTGAAAATACCATGGCTTACACAACTGGTCAAACGTGGGGCGCACTAAGAAAGACTTGGAAAGCGTACAGGATAGCTAAGGTCCAGAACAACCCTACCGACATGAAGAAGTATGCAGAGAGAATTCGTTCTCTTCAAGCAGAACTCGGAGTCTCGCAGGCAAAGTTCCCAGACCTGAATCTTGTTTAGGTAAGGATCCTTCTCGAAAAGGCTCACTGCCTTTTCAAAACTGCACTGCTACCAAGCAAACTGAGGAAGAAGGAGCTTCAGCAGCCCGAAGCACTTCTCCCGCTTCTTTCTAATTTTTGAAATTATCTTGCAAGTTTTAGGGCTTGCGATATGTCTTGAACTAGATCCTCTTCGTCTTCAATCCCAACGCTCAGGCGCACGAGTGAATTTGTAATCCCCTTCTTTCGTCTCTCCGATTCAGGAAGTGAAGCGTGGGTCATTATCCCCGGAACTTCGGCGAGCGATTCCACCCCTCCGAGGCTTTCAGCTGTCGAGAATAATTTCAAACCTTTCAGAAATGAAACTGTTCTTTCCTCTCTTCCAAGGTCGAAGCTCATCATGCCCCCATAGAGCTTCATTTGCTTCTTCGCAATATTATGACCGGGACTGTCGGGAAGACCCGGGTAGTTTACGGAATGAATTTTTTTGCTCCGGGACATTTCTTCGTACAGAAATTTCGCAATTGCCGCCGCGTTCCTTGAATGCTTCTCCATGCGGAGAGAAAGGGTCTTGATACCTCTTAAAACTAGCCAACAATCAAAAGGACCGGGCACAGCGCCGCAGGCGTTCTGTAGGAACTTTAGCCGCTCGTAAAGTTCAGAATCATTAACTGCGACTGCGCCTCCGACCAAGTCAGAGTGACCGCCGAGATACTTCGTCGTGCTGTGAACGACCACGTCCGCCCCAAAACCAAGAGGCGTTGTAATATATGGACTGGAAAAAGTGCTGTCAACAATAACCCTCGAATTATTCTCGTGAGCAAGCTTTGAAACTGCGTGAATGTCAACTATTTTCATAAGGGGGTTCGTAGGCGTTTCAATGAGCACGTATGCGATTTTTTTGCTCGCGAGTTTTTGATCAGCCGCTTCGATGTCAGATGGATCTACGAACTCGCAGTCCAAACCAAAGTTTGCGAATACTTTGGTAAAAATTCGGTAGGTTCCACCATAAACGTCGTCACCGAGCAGGATTTTATCCCCTGAGCGGAGCGAGCTCGCAATGGTCAGTATGGCTCCCATACCGGAAGAAAAAGCAAGGGCGTGGCGAGCTTTTTCAAGAGAGGCAATTGATTTTTCAAGCGCGAGCCTAGTTGGATTTCCGGTGCGTGAATACTCATACCCCTTGGTCTTGCCGGGAGATTCCTGGGCGAAAGTGCTGGTCTGATAGATCGGAACCGTTACTGCTCCCGTCAGCTCATCAGGTTCTTGCCCGTCGTGAATTGCTCTCGTTGAAAAACCGTAGCTCTTCCATCGGTTGGAAAGGTGCTTTTTAGCCTCGGTCAAAGGAATCCCTGCTCTTTCATCCAGTTATCATTATAGAGCTTTGTAAGATAGCGATCACCTCTATCGGGAAGAATAGTAACTACGATTGAATCCTTGCCAAGATCCTTCGCAACCTTCAACGCTCCTACTAGGGCGGCGCCGGATGAGCTCCCAGCAAGTATAGCTTCTTCGAAAGCCAGCCGCCGGGCCATGGCGTATGCTTCGTTGTCAGTCACTTTCACGACGTCGTCAAGCATGGAAAGATCCATCGTCCCTGGCAGAAAGTCTTCGCCTATCCCCTCTATCTTGTAAATTCTGGTCGGAATGGATTTTTGCCCGTGGAAGAGAGAGTAGAATGCAGAGCCTTCCGGATCTACGCCAATGACCTTAACTTTCGGATTTTTCTCTTTGAGATACCTTCCTGCACCTGTGATGGTTCCTCCGGTCCCCATTCCTGCAACGAAATGTGTCACTGCACCTCCGGTCTGCTCCCAGATTTCTTTCCCGGTAGTTTTGTAGTGAGCCAGCGGATTTGCCTCGTTGTAGTACTGGTTCGGCATCAGAGAATTAGGCGTTTCCTCTGATATTTTCTTCGCGACTTGAATGTAATTTCTCGAATCGTTTGGCGGTACATTCGTTGGGCAGATAACGACCCTTGCACCGTATCCCTCGAGCAAATTCTTCTTTTCGATGCTCATTTTATCCGGCATGGTCACGATCAATTTGAAACCAAGAAGGTTCGCCGCCATTGCCAGACCGACCCCCGTGTTTCCAGAAGAGGGTTCGACAATTGTTCCGCCTTGTTTGATCTTACCTTCGTCAATAGCCCTTTGAAGCATTGCGACACCGATTCGGTCTTTGACGCTTCCTCCCGGGTTCAAGAGCTCAAGCTTAAGGAGAATTTTTGCGGGAATGCCCATGCCGATTCGATTGAGCCGGACCATCGGAGTGTTTCCGACCAGTGAAAGAATGTTGTCGGCAACGCTCATCGCTAGACGTTATTCTCCTGCAAAAAGTAAGCCAAGGTTCCGAATTCCCTCAGTCCATTCTATATATTTCTGACGTATGATGAATTTCAAAACGAATTCCGCTGTCGGATTCTTTTTTAGAGGTGGAGAATTGCGGGATTACAATCATCGAGCGGGGGTCGCCCAGCCTGGTCAAAGGCGCGAGGCTTAGGCTTCAAAATCCTTCGGATAGAATG
>JASHSF010000207.1 GCA_030036955.1 Nitrososphaerales archaeon | reverse complement strand
GCCATCAGCTGCCCGGTTTGATTCTTGTCGTGAAAGCTGAACGATTGGCCCTGGATTGCGACGAAGATCTTGTTGCGCATATCGTAGATGATTTTTTGACCGAGGTACTGCCCGCCGTAGCTCAGCCCGAACTGGAAAACTGCGGAGATTGCGCTGAGCCCGACGATCTCTATCGCAATTATGAGAACGGCGGCGAGAGCGCGGCTCGTTCCAATGACATCGACGGCGTCGCCGATTAGAAATGGGATGATGACTTGGAGCACGGTCAGTACGACGCCGCAGGTCAGCATCAGCGCCACGGTTCGCTTGTACTTCTGTCCGTACTCGGCTAGCCTGAAGTACTGTTCAAATCTTGTTCGAATAGATTTCAAGTCTCGGAAGTATAATCAGCCTGCACATGCAACGAGCGAAGAATCGCTCTCGCAGACATGAGAATGAATTTGCTCCTTTTTAGATTGTTTTGTCCGATCTTGCTTCGCTCAATTGTTTTTGCAACACTGTGAGTTTTGTCCATTCGCATCGTTGTCAATTTCGAAACGCTCTTATCCTCCAAAGTGCACTCGCGATTACACCTTGGCATCCGCCTGGACTCCCGAAAGGAAGAGAGAATACGCTAGAGAAAGGTACAGGCGACTCAAGGCGCAGAAGCTACAAAAGAATCGGGACGAGGCTCAAGAGGCAAAACCGGAGAATTTTGCCGCGAAGGAAGAGCTGCGCCGAATGGCGAAATGGTTCTGGCTAGAAGCGAAAAAATCGTAAGGTCCTTACGGGAGAGAACTCTTCGATATTTAGGCGCTCTAAGTTGCTTCGTAAAGTACCTCCGGGACAAAGATCATACCAGAATGACCTTAATTCCGCATTCGGGACACGCCCGCCGTCGTAAAATTGGCCCCTATATCTATTTATTCAGAGCCATACAGGAATTGTAGCTTTTAGCTAGTGAAGCTACAATAGTTGCGCAACTCACACCAGGTGCGAGAGCGGTAAAAATTTGGACGCCCTTGTGTAGATTTGCACAGAGTTGACATATAAATCAACGTAGGATATTATCGCTCTCTCGATGATTTGTGCGGAAAAGGATTAACTAAACACAATCGAAGATGATCGACCGCGGCTCGATTCGTATCCCACAATGGTTATGCTATGAAATTTATGAAGATAACTGGGTGGAATTCTTTTTACAAAATATTATAATGTCCGATGCTATTTTCTCGCTTGAATTGCTTCTTGTGCGGGAAGGTTTACGGCCTTTTGAGTTCTCGCTGAATCTGCCTTGCGCCTGACGTCAATTATTTCCGCTAGTATGCTGAGAGCTATCTCTTCGAGCAGTATCGCGCTGATGTTCAAACCGGCAGGGGCGTGCACCCGATCGATGAAAGATTTCGAAACGCCGAGCTGCTCGAGATCTTTCTTCGTCGCGCCCCAGCGATTTCTGCTCGCAACCATGCCGACGTAGTTGGTGTCAAACTTTGATATGTGCTGCAGTAAAGGCGCATCGTTCACTCCGCGCGTGACGAGTACGACGTACGCGCCACTTGGAATTTTGATCGAATTCAGATCAAGTGTCGTCGTACTGAGATCTGGATTGCCACACGCTCCGAGGGGGTTGTGCTCTATCGTCTTGAAACCCGCATCCCGCCCGACGTTTACCAGTGTCCTCTCGAGCGGACTGTTGAAAGTATCTCCAAAAACCATGAGAGGCGGTCGGGGCATGTACGGCTCGATGAGTATCTCCATGTTTCCGCCGCAGTTGGTTTCGACGTGAATTTCGCCTCCGTTGTCCAGGATGTCAATTTTGCCGAGTGCTGTCTTTGCGTCCTCGAGGAAAACTTTCACGACTCGGGGGACCTGAGTTTCAATGACGTCGAGCCCAATTTTTACGATCGGACCCTCGGGGCAACCGCCGCCGAGCGTTCCATAGACAATGTCTCCGCCGGAGGTAACAATCATCTTGAACCCGGGCTTGCCTAGCGTCGATCCGATGGTCTTGGTGATCGTCGCAATCGCAAGCTTTTGATCTTTTAACTCCTCCAATTTTAGAAGAAATAAATCATCCATATTTTCCACTTCCTCTACGATATCAATGTCGAAACTCGGATAAAAACTCTCATACGCTGAGGAGATAACGGCACGTTCATGGAAGAAATTGAGAATCGAGATGTAAGCTGGAAGATTTTGGATATTCCAGTGAACGGGACGATCACGACCGCTAAAAATCCGCGAGCAGCTATCGTTTTCGTCGCGGGCAGCGGCCCTACCGACAGAAACTGGTGCTCTCCGCTTTTGCCGGGAACCAACGGCAGTGCAAAGCTCCTTGCGGAAGAGATCGCCAAGCGAGGCTATCTTACGCTTCGATACGATAAACTAGGCTCCGGGCCACGCGTCAAAGAAGACCTTCCAAAATTTGCTGGCAAAATTTCGATGCAAACACACGTCGAAGAGCTCGCAGGTGCAATTGAAACCGCAGCTCGCGAATCAAAGACGAGTTCTCTCATTGCGCTTACAAACAGCGAAGGCGCTATACACGCGATAAATTACCAATTGCAGGTAAAAGTCAATCCATTCAATGGTTTTGTGCTGACCGGTTCCCCGGGTAGGCGGATTGGTGAAGTTGCCCGTGGACAAATACTCTCCCAAGCAAGGGCTCTGGCCGACACGGAAAGGATCATGAAACTTTACGACGATGCTATAGGCGAATATGTGGAGGGCAAACCCATCGCGATCGACGCTTCCCTTCCAGGGCCCCTGAAGCTCCTGCTCCGCAGCCTTGAAAATCCAAACAATCTCCCGTTTGCCAGAGAACTGTGGTCTTACAGCTTTCCAGATCATATGAAACAGATTACGGAATCCGCCCTAATCATCATCGGAAAGAAGGACATTCAGATCGATTGGAAGGTCGACGGAAGTGCGCTCGAGAGTGCGGCATCGCAGAACCCTCACGTTTCGTTTGTTTATCCGGAGAAAGCAAACCATGTTTTGAAACATGAGGAAATGCCGATCGAAAAGCTCACTCCTGAGTATGTAAGCATGCACTACAATGCAGAAGATGCGAAGCTTGACAGGGAAGCGCTTGACGCAATTCTTGGGTGGATACGTCAGCTGCTGTCAAAGTGAACTGTGACAAGACCAATTAGCGGCTCTGAGAATGTAGCGTTCCCCTCCGCCACCCAAATTATCTGGTTATTGTTGCTAAAGATGTAGGAAAAGATCACTTTAGCGCCGTTGTAGAGTCCCGTTGAAAAATTTGACTCCACGTAAGTTGAATTGTCGGCTGGAATCTTAACCTTCTCCGTAATGGTTCCCGAGCCAAGGTAATTTCCGTTCCCATAGAGGAAGTACGACGCGTTTTGAAGTGTTGTTGAAAACGGAGTCGGATTGTTCACCCGAAACTGGACCAGGAGCTCGGTGCTAGAAAATCCAACAGATTCGATGTTGAGGACGCTGACGTTTGAGATTCCGATTGCGCTGCTTTCAGTCGTGCTTGGAGCAGGGGATTGCTGATAGTGAAACGCGAGTGCTAAAACTACTACGGCTAGTATGAAAACAACGAAAATTGTTTCCGGGCGCAGTTTCCTCATTTTGGAGGATCAGAAGCCGAGCGTATCGAGCGCATTTTGGTAGAAAATTTTTTCGAGCTGCCGCTCGTTCAGTCCTGCAGAGCAAATTCTGTCTATCTCGACAGCGGGCTCGTGGAACGGAGAGTCGGAACCGTACATCACGCGATTTTCCCCCACGACGTCCATGGCTTCCTTGACCTTTGTGTGCATTGGCATGCCGGAGGTTTCGAGGTAAATGTTGTCGAGCCGCCTCGCGGTGTTTATGGCAGCATGAATGTAAATGCCGTGCCCGTGCCCCATGTGAAGCATAACGATCGTTACATCGCGAAAATTCTCAGCTAGTTCCCCGATGCTCCAAGGGAGCGAAAAGGGAGGGTGGCCCGAATGTATCGCGACCGGTACCTTGAACCTTCTCGCCTCTTCCATGATTGGATATACGATCTTATCGTTCGGAAGAAAGGCATTGAAAAGTGGGTGCAGCTTGATTCCCTTGAACTTCCAATCGCGCAGCGCCCTTCTCACGAGCTCAGTTGATTTCTCGCCGTCGTTTGGATTCGGCCATACGTACCCCACAAATTGCTCAGGATACTTCTCAACGGCTTGCCTTACGAGATCGTTGTCGGAGTAAAAGAGCGCAGACTTTTTCACATTGTAAAGCTTCATTTGTGCGACGAGCTCTTCAGCCGTCGATTCGAGCCCGGCCCAGCTTCCAAATTTTCCAATGTGAGCGTGGGCGTCAATCTTTCGTCCCTCGTACCTTTTCGGAATTCCTACTTTCATTCTAAACCATCTTTCGAAATTTGCCTAATTACTTTTGCGATCTCGTGAAGTTAGGAAAGCGATACCTCAAGATACCTGTTTGCCTTTCTAGAAATTTGTTGTTGTGTGACCAAGCAATCCGAAAACGGCATTCTTAAGCTCTCTTGATACAAGCTCCTTCATCCTCAACAGTTGGATCGGAGAGACCCAAATCAAAAATTTAGAAGAAATGGCTCTATCTAAATGCATTAGTATCAAATACGGTGTGAATAAAAATTATTTTTCCCTCCTTGACTTTATACCAAGAACTGAAGAACGTCCTAAAAGTAGGAGTTACAAAATCGTAGAGCAGGCAGACATCATTCCCGTCCACGAATACCTTCTTGAGATCGTATTTTCCCGGTTGCTCGCGCATCATTGCAATAAATTGCTCCGGAGTGCGAAAGTTCTCACCTGACGGGCCAATGACTTTTACGCTATCGCTTAGATAAGTTCTGACAATATCATAATTCTTACTGTACATCGCTTCGATGTATGATAGTACGATGTCTTTTGGGTTCGAAGTTGATTGCATGCAATTAGAACGTTAAACTTCTATCAAATAAAGGATTACGAAGCGTATCACCATATCAAATATGCCGCATCTTGGTGATTGGCGTTTAAAACCGAGGGTTAGAAGATGGTGCGGGTTCGTAATCTTTCAATCCGAGAGAGAATCGCTCGAAACAGTTTTTTTGCATTTACTTCTCTAAAATTACAGTAGTATCGCTGTAATATTACAGTGCGCACGGCAATTAAGCTGACCCCGTCGTGGCTCATCTAGATCGTACAATGCCTGTCGCTGCCTCGTCTACAGCCATATCGCTTTCACGGATTACGACGCCGTACTCTGTTGCGGCGTCTTCGATAGTAATCAAACCATCCAGCACGTCCTGCAAGACGAGCAACGGGTCCCGTTCGAAAGGACTGCCGAATCCACCGCCCATTGGAGATCTAATTTCGAGTTTTTCTCCCGTTTCGAACCTCCTACCGGTAAATTTTGAATAGAGA
The DNA here is from genome assembly GCA_030036955.1 of Nitrososphaerales archaeon. Lineage (GTDB taxonomy): Archaea > Thermoproteota > Nitrososphaeria > Nitrososphaerales > CADDZS01 > JASHOD01. Next base: position 11,679 of record JASHSF010000207.1, on the reverse strand, counting down.
GATTCACGCCCGCCGCTCCAAATTCTAGTTAGAGCGCCGGGTCGCCCATCCTTTCCCCCAAACATCCCCCACGGTGGATCGTAGCTCCTGTCGCCTTCGCAGGACACAATCGTTGGCACGAGCATCCTGTTCACACGGACTATGCCTGCTCCCGAGCGCCACTTGCCGGGCGCGGGTTTTTCTTCGCGAAGCTCGTACCTTTCGCAAACGAGCGGGAACTTTCTTTCCATGTGTTCGATCGGAACGTTCCTAGTGTTCGTGCAGAGTACTGCCACGGAGTCTCCGCCGTCCTTTTCGCTTCTCCCGCCAAATGAGCCTCCGGACTCTGGCTCGAGGTGAACCCAGTACTCCTGGCTTTCGGGATCGTAACCGGAATACGAGAGCCAGTGGATATGAGCGGAGGTTCCGGCGCTGCGCAAGTTTTCCGGCAGGCTCGGGGATAGCGCCTTCAGGATGTTGTCGGCGACGCGCTGGATCTGATTGAGTCGCGCGAAGGTGCCGCGAGGAAATCTCGGATTGAACATGGAACCGAGGGGCGCCTCTACAGTGATTGCTCTAAAAATTCCTTCGTTTTGTGGGATCGTTTCTTCGACCAATGCTTCATCGAGAAATATTGACCTGACCGCAGAGTAGACGCCGACGCAGGTTGCTCCGTGGTAGGGGCAATTGAAGCCGGTTTCGTTTTCATCCGCGGATCCACTTAGATCGACAGTTATGGATCCGTCGTCGTCCACGGTTACAGTTGTAGCAACCTTCAGGTGCCTATCCCTGTTTTTCCCATCATCATCCATCCACCCCTCGGCGTAATACTCTCCGGGAGGGACCTGTTTGATTTTTAGTCGCAGCATGCGTTCTGCATAGTCCATCCAGCCTTCTGCTGCGGCCTGAACTTTGGCAAGGCCGTATTTTTGAATCACCTTCAGCATGCCATTCTTTCCGAACTCACAGGCGGCAATTTGCGCCATGCAATCTCCCTGGCTCTGGACGGGAGTTCTGATGTTACCCCAGAGCATGTCCCAGGCTGTTTCATTTCGCTTGCCTTTTTCGTAGATCTTGAGCCCGCTAAGAATCTCGCCTTCCCCCCACATGTCCAGTGCGTCGAGATTAATCCCGGGCTGGGCGCCTCCAATGTCGACCCAGTGCGACGTGCAACCGGAGAAGCCAACCAACTCGTCTTTGAAGAAAATGGGAATAATAATTCCCACGTCGGGGGCGTGCGAAGCGCCCATGAACGGATTGTTGTGGATTATCACGTCTCCGTCGTAGAATTCTCCGTTCAGTTTCTTGGAAGCTCCCTGTATGTACCCGCGAATCGAACCGCAGTGTAGCGGAGAGCTTCCACTCTCCGCTATTTGCCTCCCGTCTGAGGCAAAGAGTCCGCAGCCTAGATCTTCGGATTCGGTGACAAGCGTGCAGTGAGCCATTCGAAGCTGGTGTAGCGCCATCTCCCGCGCGATAGTGTCGAATGCGCCTCCGAGGACCCGCTGAGTCACAGAGTCGACTCGGGAATTTGACTGCTTGCTTGCAGATTGTTTCCTTTTCTTCGCTCTTTCAGATCTATTAGTTTTCAAAGATAACACTCATCTGACCCTGATTACGAGATTCCCGACCTTGTCGACTATAGCCCTGCATTCGGGCTCTAGAATTGTTGTCGAATCCGCCTGTTCAATCACCGCTGGTCCTTTGATCGTGTTACCTGATTTCAAGAGATTCCTTTCGTAGATGGGCGTGGAAATTAGCTTCGGTTTATCCCGAATCTCAAAATAGATCTTTCTCGTGTCTTTCAGAGCAGCAGAAGGACTGGACCCTCCGCTCGCGATTCTCTTCCATTTGAATGATGTAACTTTCCCAGTCCCGACCACGTGAATGTGAACTATTTCGATCCCCCTGTCCGGGAAACTGACTGCGTATTCACGATAATGGGTTTTGTGAAAATTTTTGAGAAGATTTTCGATGGTCTTTGGAGTGACCTCTCCAGAATCGAATGGAGTTCTGAGTTCGTAGCTTTGACCTATGTATCTGCACTCGGCTATCCTCTGAATCATTATGTCAGATTCTTTGAATGCATCTGCTCTCAAGCGCTCGACAATCCCGCTCTCTAGCTTGCTAAATTTCTCTTCGAGTTCCCCTAGATTAGGGGACAAAGAAGTCTGCATTTCCGTAGCCGATTCAGAATACTGTATATCGGAGAGAAGCAGCCCAATCGCCGAAGTGATGCCCGGAAGCGGTGGGACTATTACGCTCGGAATGGATAGCTGCCTTGCCAGCTGGCATCCATGCAGAGGCCCTGCCCCCCCGAAAGCCACAAGAGCGAAATCTCTTGGATCGTAGCCCCTGCCAGTGACATTCAGCTCGAGAGCCTGAACCATGTTGTGGTTTGAAATGCTGATCGCACCGAGAGCACTATCTTCAAGCTCTACTCCCAGAGGCTCAGCTATCTGCTCCTTGAAAGCAGCTACGGATTTTTCCGGATATACTTTCAGCTTGCCCCCGAGCATGTAATCCGGATTCAGTCGCCGCGTAACAATATACGCATCAGTTACTGTAGCTCTTTGACCTCCAAGACCGTAGCAGGCTGGACCCGGAAACGCTCCGGCGCTCATCGGCCCGACTCTAAAGGCGCCGCCCTCGTCAACGTACACGATTGAACCTCCCCCTGCCCCTATCGTGTCCATGTCAAGCATGGGAAGCATCGCCGCATATCCCTTGATTCTTGTGTCGAGGAGGTGTTTGTATCGAAGCAGTCTTCCCGGAGCAACTCCAAAGTCGGCAGTAGTTCCACCTACATCAATCGTGATTATATTTTCAAAATCAGCAAGCTCTGCAAATTTTATTCCCCCAATCAAGCCCGCCGCCGGACCGGAAAGGAGCAAAGTTACTGGCCTTTGGATAGCCCATCTCGTTGTCGCTGTGCCACCGCTTGACTGCATGAGCATAATTTGTGCCCTAACTTTTTTTGAACGCAGTTTTTGAATCAGGTTTTGGATGTGCTTACCGACGATCGGGGCAGTGTAAGAGTTCAGGCAGGTAGTGCTGAATCTTTCATACTCTCGATATTGGTTGACGACTTCGTGACTCAAAGATACGTAAGCTTCGGGATATTCCTGTTTGATTACCTCGCGCGCTCTATCTTCGTTCTCGGGATTGAGGTAAGAATTGAGAAAGCAGACAGCGATAGAATCGACTTTTTGGGACTTTAGTTGCCTAACCGCAAGCACTGTTTCTTGCTCGTCGAGCGGTTCGACTACTTCTCCACGAGCATTTATTCTCTCGGGTACGGTAAGGCGAAACCTGCGTTTTACGAGAGGATATTTCTGCCAGGGCTGATCGACTTGGATTGAATAGGTCAGATACCTCTTCTGCCTTCCAATGTGGACGATGTCCCTGAATCCCTTGGTAGTCAGCATGCCAACTTCGGCACCCTTGTGCTCGACGACAATATTCGTGGCCTCGGTTGTGCCGTAAAAGAAAAGATCTACCCCAGATGGATCGACCTTTGCAAGCGAGCAAAGCTCGAGCAGACCGTTTACGGTTCCTTCGGAGGTATCCCTCGGAGTCGAGGACACTTTGTTGGTGAAGATTCTTCCCCGCGAATCATCCATCATGATGAAGTCGGTGAAGGTTCCTCCAACGTCAACTCCGACGCGAATCAACTTGAACTTTGATCTCTTGCCCTGTGATTTTGCGCTACCTCAAATATATTGCCCCGAACAGATTCGTATTTCTGACGTTCTTGGGAAAAATCGACGCGGCTGGTTTTGCATTCTATTCCGGCGTCATAGTTTCTCATGCGAACCAGTATTCTGCAATTCTGCAAGAACCTTCTCCGGACCCATCGGCAGTGTTTTCATCCGGATACCTACTGCGTCGTAAATTGCATTTGCGATGGCAGGAGCGATGCCCACCATCGCGGGCTCACCAATTCCTTTTGCCCCAAGAGGGCCGCTTGTTTCCGATTTTTCTACGAACATAATCTTGACTTTTGGCATTTGCACGGAGGGCGGGATGACGTAATTGAGAAAGTTGGGGTTCTGGATTCTACCTTTCTGGCGGATCACTTCCTCTGTCAGCGCATGACCAATGCCTTGATGAACCGATCCCTGAACCTGTCCTTCAGCTTCTATGGGATTGATTACTTTTCCAACATCATGGCAAGAGACTACTTCGAGGACTCTTACGATTCCGGTCTCGATGTCCACTTCCACCTCAACTCCCTGTGCAAAGAAAAGATAGGCTTCTGCAATGGATCCCTTCCCGTTACTGTCCGGTAGGACAGAATCCGGATCATGGAACGAAGACACCATGATACCCCCACCTCGTCTCGTCGCATAAGCCCTCAGCGCAACGTCAGCAATGAATACTGATCTTTCCGGATAACTTCTGAGAAATATCTTGCCGTCTGCTGCCTTCAGCTGATCGGTCGGGGCATTTAGCATATCCGAAGCCAAGTCGAACAAGATTTCCTTTGCCTTCTTCGCGGCCTTTAGGGCGGCGTTTCCCGCGATGTAAGTGGATCTGCTGGCAAATGTTCCAATCCCAAATGCTCCGCTATTGGTGTCTCCACCGACGACGTTTATGTCCTCAAGCTTTATTCCTGTTTCCTCTGATACTATCATCGCTATAGTCGTGTAGAGTCCTTGGCCCATATCCACTTCGCCAATGTGAACTGTAGCCGTTCCATCATCACTGATATTCAGTATGCATGAAGACGGGTCAGCATCGTATAGCTCGGAATCGAAACCTGCTCTCCATTGCACCTTGCCATTCTCACCGACAAACACGTAAGGTGAACTGGGGTTCGCTGCGTAAAGCTCCTCCGGCTTTGCGTATCCAGTTCTCCAGATGCGTGCATTGTATCCCGGGCGCCAACCACACCAGTGAGATCCGCATGCGAAACCGATTCCCCGCTTGAACCGCGAATTGGCATTAGTTTGTTGTAACTCTATGCGTTTCGCCCTAAAATACTCAGCCACCCTGTCAACGCACTCGTCGAGGTGACAACCTTTCAGGTTCCAACCTATTGGCGTGACGTATCCTTGCTTGACAATATTCATTCTGCGAAGCTTAATTGGGTCGATCAGAAGCTCACGCGCTAGCTGATCCATCATCGACTCAAGAGCAAAGCTCAACTCTCCATTCCCGAAACCTCTCATTGGACCTCCGGGAGTGTTGTTCGTGTAAACTGTATAGTGTTCCCACTTTATGTTCTCGCACTTGTACCGACTGGCAAAGAGATGTCCCTGAGCCTGTCCAAGGGCTTCCGCCCACCCCACGAACGCGCCAGCGTCAATTATCGCTTTGCCCTGCATGGCTGTTAACAAGCCCTCCTTCTTTGCTCCCAATTTGATGCGGATTTGCATAGAGTGTCGATTCGTACTGCAGGTGAATTCCTCTTCGCGAGTTCTGACCATTTTGACGGGCCTGCTGCCTCCAACACGCCAAGCTAGTGCGGCGCATATGTACAGTAATGTAAAGAGATCGCGCCCGCCGAACCCCCCGCCGACGTGCGGTGTGATGACCCTCACTCTATGCTGTGGAATGCCCAACATTCTTGAAAGCACTACACGGTCCCAGTACGGAACCTGAGTCGTGCTCCACACCTTTAGGTTAGATCCATCATAACTCGATACTACCGCTTCTGTCTCCATCGGGGCGTGTTCTATTGGTGAGGTGAGAAATGTGTCTTCTACTATGACATCAGCCTCACTAAATCCCTCCTCAACATCCTGTGCGACTACCTGTTTACTGGATCCAACATTGGATTTCGCAAAGTCATGGACAAGAAACGCATCTTTTGTCATGGCTCTGTCCGCGGAAAAAACCGCTGGCAGAGGTTGATATTCAACCCTGATCAGTGAAACCGCTTTCTCTGCTGTTTTCTCGTCGATTGCAGCAACAGCAGCTATCTCGTCACCCACAAAACGGACCCGGTCTGCTGAAAGGATACTCTGGTCTGACACGGTTATTCCCATTACACGATTGTTATTCGGAATGTCGCCTCCAGTGATGACACAGATGACTCCGGGTAAAGACTGGGCTTGGGAAATGTCGATTGATTTTATGACGGCGTGAGGATAAGGGGACTTTAGCGTTTGGCCATAAAGCATCTTGGGGAGCTCTATGTCTGTCGTGTACTGAGCTGTTCCGGTGACTTTTTCGATGCCATCAAGACGGGGTACTCTATGTCCAACTACCTCTAACCTATCACGTTCGTAGATTGACTCTAGCACCGACATTGCTTATCCCCTCCTTGAAACCGGCTTGGCATAAGTTTGCTTTGCCATCATAATTGCTTCAATGATTTTCTCGTAGCCAGTGCAACGGCAAAGGTTACCGGACAATGCGTCGTGAATGTCTTGCACAGACGCCTCTGGGTTCTCCTCCAAAAGTGCTTGGGTTGAAAGGATCATTCCAGGAGTGCAGAATCCGCACTGTATAGCCCCAAGTTTCAAGAATGACTCTTGGATAGGATTTAGACCACCGTCAACAGCCAAACCTTCGATCGTAACAATCTCGGCGCCGTCTGCACGCAAAGCTGGGTACAGACACGAATAGATTGCTCGTCCCCCCACTAGCACCGTGCATGCGCCGCACTCTCCAATCGCATCGCAGGCCTTTTTCACTCCTGTAAGCCCAACTCTAGTTCGCAGCAGTTCAAGTAAAGTTTCGTCGTCCCTTACAGAGAAAGCATACCTCGCGCCATTGATCTTGAGATTGATATTTGACGTCAATTTACATCAACTCCATGTACCACCGCTTTTTCAAGCGCGGCCTTTGCAAGACTTCGTGCTAGGGATATTTTGAAGGACCGCGCCACCCCACGATGTTTAACTGATTCGAGTATCGCCCTGCTAGCTTGCGCTATAAGCTCGCCATCGATCTTCTTGCCTTCAAGTAATGATTCTGCCTCAACAGCTTCGTAAGGCGATGGAGCTACTCCACCGATTGATATCGACGCTTTCCTGCATGTCGAATTGTCTGTTTCAAAGAGGATCGAGGCAGCAACGGCTACAATGGCGTACCCATTTGCGGTCTGCTTGTACTTGGCAAAGCCGGAACTTGATCTGGACCCGTTGATTGAAACCGTTGCTTGCTTCACGAATTCATCTTCCTTCAAGTCGAATTCAGACGGCCCGAAATAGAATTGACGAATTGGAACTATCCTCTCGCCCCTTCTGGATAATATGGTCAAAGAAGAATCAAGGCAATGCAGTGCCAGCCCAAGATCCGAAACGAAGGGAGCCCGGCATATTCCTTTCTCCACCACAACATGTCTAAGGCTATCAAACGGTGCAATGCAAGCCGTCCCGCCTGCCTTCAGGCAAGGCTTTATGGATTCTCTCATAAATTGCCCTATGTGGGATTGATTGTATTCCGCGCATTTGAGATTTTGACAAATGTTTCCTCCAAGGGTTGCAACATTTCTAATCTGAATGGCTCCGATTTCATGTGCTGCTTCAGATAAGACGGGAAAGGTTTGGTTAATAATTCGTGATTTCTCGATCGCTCTAACTGTTGTGAGGGATCCAATATTTAGAGCATCTTCGTTCAATTCTATCTTATCAAAGCCTTCAAGGTGAGAAGTGCTCACCACGTATTTTGGTTGTAACGCGCATTGGGTAATCTGGACTAAGAGATCTGTACCTCCAGCGCAAATTTTTGCGTGATCATAGTTCTTTTCTAACAGCTCTGTAAATTCCGTCAAACTAGTCGGGGCAAAGTATTGGAAACGACTGTCAGAAGTCGATGCCTGTTCCACCTTATACTCACTTGAGCCATCAGAGGACATCAAAATTCTCCCACCTGGCGCACCATTCGTTCCACATTCCCGGTGAAAGTAATACCCGCTGGTTTGGTAAATTTCATGTTAGTCATTTTCTATAGATTCTTTCGATTCGGTTTGACAGGGGGGTTATTAAATTCCCGAGACGATTCTCATTTCTGACAATGGCTCTTAAAGCCTAAAGCCTTCCGAGTAATGCGTCTGTGAAAAGCCAAGGGAGATCTACATTTACGGGAGTTGGATGATTCTCATTCCTTCACTACAACGTCAATGTATTTCATTTGGTCGACGTCTACTAGACCTTTTTCAGTTATCTTCAACGTAGGGATTAGCGGGTAGCCCATAAACATCAGCGTAAGAAAAGGCGACTTGAGCTGGCATCCCAGTTTCTTTGCGGCTTCCATCACAATTTCTAGTTCCGAGGAAACCCGTTCAAGCGGTTTTTCCGAGATCAAGCCCAGGATCGGAAGTCGAAGCTCGGCGAGAATCCTCCCTCGATCTACGACAACAAATCCTCCCTGAATATCTGAGATCCTGTTTACAGCGAGAGCGATATCCTCGTCGTCTACCCCGACGGCGATAATATTTTCTGGAATGGGATTGAAGGATTCAGCCATTGCACCGCTGCGAAGGCCAAAACCGCTTATCAGCGCGTTGCCGATCCTGTTTGATCCATACCTATCCACAACGCTGATCTTCAAGATATCTTCATCTGGATTTGAAACAATTGCTTGATCTTCGACTCGAACCTCGGCGACTTTTCTGTCCGAGATCAGAAATCCCTCCTTGGTGATTATCACATTTGCTCGAACGCGTTTGTTCATAGCTTTGATTCTGAAATGTTCTGCACTACGCTTTGCAAGTTTGATTGATTTCTTCATAAAATCGGGATATTTCTTCGGCTTTGTTTCGTGAACCTTGTCCGATAGGAAATTTCCGTTAACGATCATATGGTCAACTCGAAAGTCTTGCAGGTCTTTTGCAATTATTATGTCGGCAATCTTTCCTGACACAATGCTTCCTATCTCACCATCTACACCAAAGTATTCTGCGGCGTTTATGGTCGCCATTTGAATAGCGTTGATAGGAGAGATTCCAAGACTCACAGCTTTCCTTATCTTGTAGTCCATGTGCCCAAGAGTGTTCAGCCCCCTTGCATCGATTTCATCGGTGCAGAACATGAAGCGCCGTGAGTCGAGTTTTTTCTCAGTAATTGCTCTAATCACGTTGGAAAGATCCGTGGCAGCAGAACCCTCTCTGATCGCTATTTTCACCCCTCTTCGAACCTTTTCGAAAGCTTCTTCGGATGTCGTGGATTCGTGGTCGGAGGTTGGACCAAGCGCCATCCAAGATGCCAGTCCCGTTTCGTCGAATCCAACGTAATGACCTACGACAGTTTTTCCGAGTTTCCTCGTCTTTTCAATTAATTTTCGCACAGCGGGATCTTGCAAAGTCTGCGGCTGAACTTCGCATAGCGCTACGGCGGAGTCCCAATCGAGCATTTCCATTAGATCTGACGATCTTATCTTGCCCGAGTTTGAGAAGGGGTTATTTTGAACGTAAGCCAGAAGCGGGACATTGAATAGAACCTTCAAGTCTGTTCCTGCGGCTTCATTCAGAGCATACTTTATGGCGCGTACTCCGTCAACGGCTCCATATTCGTAAAAATCACTTGCGATTGCAGTTGTGCCTCTTGCAAGCAAAGCAACTGCCAAATTTGTCATTGTTAGATAGGTTCCGGCAACGTGATAGTGGGCGTCGATCATTCCGGGTGCAAGAAACTTGCCAGAAGCATCAAGAATTCTCGTCCTTTTCCCAACAAAATCCTTGACGTTTTCTGCTACGAGCGAAATTCGTTTGTTGCTGATAGCTACTCCAGCATTGTAAGTCTCTGAAGAATGGACGTTTACGAGCTTTCCATTGATTACAGCGAGATCCGCTTCGTAGTCGTTGTTTCTAATTAGATCCGCTATTATTTCCCTTTCGGATCTTTTCTTTGACTTTTTAGCTGATTTACTTCTATACATTATCGCACCTTGGTGATCAAGTCACGAAGAGGATAGTTAGCATCTCCGCGATCTTAATTTCTGCTCCGGTTCTTTTTGTTTCTAGATTTTGGGGAGATAAAAGCTCACGGTTTGTAGATCCCGGAAATTCTTAAATCGGAAACGACGAGTCAGTTTCCTTCTATTGCGATAACAGGATAAGTCAAAGGATGCCTCAAATCTACAAACAATCGTACTCCGAGTTCAGACCTGATGAGTATATCTACGCGAAGAGCAAAGAGGAAGTCATCGCGATTCTGAAACAATACGGGGAAAGCGCAAGAATCGTTGGTGCAGGAATCACTCTCCATGAAATGGCCGTCCTGGGTTTCCTGCCCCATGTCAAGAAACTAATCGACCTGAGAAATCTTGGCCTTGAATACGTTAGAGTAGAAGGTGCCCAGGTAAGGATTGGTGCTTCTACTCGGCTGCGGGAGATCGCATCCAACGATTTTTTCAGAAAGGATCCTGCCTTTCAAACAGTCAGCGAGGCGATCGATTCTATTCCGCTACAAGTCGCAAACGCAGCAACACTCGGAGGAAACCTTTGCTCGGCAGTACCCATACTCAGCATGCCCCCAGTTTTAATGGCACTAGATGCTGAGCTTGTTCTCACAGGATCGAAGGGAGACAGAGTTATTTCGATAAACGAGTTCTACTTGGATTATCTTCTAACGAGTATTCAACCCGATGAATTTCTCTCCGAAGTTCGAATTCCAACAAGGGAACAAGCTGGACGAAATAAACGCGCATCTACCTACCTCGCAGAAAAAGTGGTTGCCGTCGATTACCCCACACTCAGCCTCACGGCTGCTCTCTCCATCGATAAGGATTCAAAGTTCGAGGAAGTTCGGATAGCTGTGGGTTCAGCTGGGAGAATTCCAACCAGACTGCCCAACACTGAGAAGAGTTTGCAAGGTAAGAAATTCGAAAACAGTACTCTTGACAAAGCTTCCGAGTCCGCAGCTAAAGAAATCGATCCTTCAGCAGATCTCAGGGCTTCTCCGGAATACAGGCGAACGCTAGTAAGTTATCTGTTAAAGCAAGCAGTTCACAAATGTGCGAGCAAAATTGGATCTGGAGGCCCGCGCTAAAGAATGGATCTTCGTTTTACCATAAACGGCTTCGACACAGAAGTAGAAGCTAAGGCACATGAAAATTTGCGGGATGTTCTAAGAAGGACCGGATTCAAAAGCGTAAAAAAAGGGTGCGATGTGGGTGGTTGCGGAGCCTGTACGGTCTTGGTCGATGGAAAGGCTGTGTACTCGTGCTGCGTGCTAGCAGGCTGGGCTCAAGGCAAGAAAATCACGACTGTGGAGGGTCTCGGCTCAGAGTCGGGAACTTTAGACTCGATTCAAGAATCATTTATTCTGAGTGGCGCGGCACAGTGCGGCTACTGCACATCGGGATTCTTGATGATATCAAAAGAAATCCTAGCTGAGAAGCCAAGCGCAACCGAGATCGAAATAAGAAAAGCTCTCTCCGGAAATCTCTGTAGATGTACCGGCTACGCAAAGATCGTTGAGGCAATAATCGTGGCAAGCAAACAACAAAGTTCCAGCGCCAGAGCTCTCGCTGTATGACTTGGATGGTGACTTGATGTTGGCACAAGAATTAACGGTTGTAACCAAGGAAAAAGCAGAGTCGAAAGTCATCGGTCTGCGGTTACCGAAAATAGATGCTCGTGCAAAAGTCTCAGCCGAATCAGAATACGCCCCGGATATTCAGCTGCCGGGCATGCTTGTCGGAAAAATTCTACGCAGTCCGTTTCCGCACGCTAGGATACTTCGCATTGATGTTTCTAAAGCGCGAGCGTTGCCAGGGGTAAGGGCTGTGCTAACCGGAGAGGAC
>JASHSF010000206.1 GCA_030036955.1 Nitrososphaerales archaeon | reverse complement strand
GGTAGATGTTTACGAAGGCGCCGTAGGACGGCAGTCCGCTAATGCAATCTTGGTAAGTGCCAATTTCCATGCTGTCGCCCTCGCCGTTTATTCCGTCAATTATTACGGAAATATTCGAAACTGAATTCGGAGTAGCTGTGCAGTTTGCCATAGGAACTGTCCACGAGCCCTCTATACGCAAGGTTTGATACGGCCCCATTACCTCGTAACCGGTATAAACACCGGTGATCTGAGAGTCTCTCCCGACCGTACTGATTGAAAACGTCGCAACCAAGACCAGCGTAAACACACCTAGCACGAGAGAAACCTTGACGGCTCTTTTCAAAACTAATAACTTGAGAACTATTCCGACTCATATAACATTGTTCGACGGTCTGCCCAGAACGACTGATCACCTATGCCCTATTTCGTTGAATAGAAAATTTGTCTCACTCACTTGAAATATTTGGCTAGCAAATCATGCTCGAGATCCGGAAACATGGTTTCTCGTGGGATTATTCTTGATACGATCGGTTTTGAGAGGTTGAGGTACGAGAGTCTCCCACCCCTAAATATTTAGGCACAAAAGAATAAACTATCCCGTTTATTCGTGCGATAGTAAAAAAATCAATAGCCGAACCTCTTAAGTAAGTCTATACGATAATTAGCATTTTTGATGCAACAATCAGTAAAGGAAGCTTTGTTGAAACGTCTCGGCGGTACAACTCCAGAACACTTTTTGCATAGTTTGATTTCGAGCCTGCAAATCGTTGACGATGCTCTGTACGAAGCGGAATACACTCAAAAGGCAGAATCGTTCGGCGAACAGCACGACGCGATAGAGCAGGTCATAGGAAATTTCCGCAGCATACTCGAAAAAGACAAGTAACTCTTGCGATAATATAAGATCCTACTGGCTCGTTTGAACAAGACAATGCCGCGAGATTCGACTCCTCAGCTTCCTGGCTTGGAAGGTTTGAGAGGAGCTTTTGTCCTGTTTGGCTTAACCGAAAAAGAGGTGGAGGTTTACATAATTCTGCTCGTGAGGGGATTGATGAAGGCGACCGAAATTTCCCGCAGCCTGGGAATGCATAGGCTTGATGTATATAATGCCCTTAGAATACTTCAGCAAAAGGAAATTGTTTCTGCGACTTTCAGTCGACCGATGAGCTTCAAGGCCGAACCGATGGATAAGGTACTGGACATAGTAAGGAAAAAGTTCGAAGAGGAGTCAGAGGAAAGAAAAAAGGCGCTTTCCAACCTAGAATCTGCGAAGGATTTGATTTCTGAGGTTCTCAACAAGAACAAACGGATCCCCGAAGAGAGCGAGACGCTGCAAATCATTAGCGGTCGGAAAGCCATCAGCCAAAGATGGCAGAGAGTGATCGCCTCGGCAAACGCGGAGATACTGATTGCAACAACTTCAGAAGGCACGGCAAGATTTTTGCTGACTGAAGCAATTGATGCAATTAGAGAAAAGATGCAGCACGGCGTCACTGTCAGGATTTTCACCCCAGTTTCGTCGAAAAACATAGCACCAATCAAAGAAATCGAGAGGGAGGTCAGGCACCTTACAACAACCGGTTCGGGAGGTCTTTGCGTCGTCGACGAGAGCCAAGCTGTGATAGTAATCGAAACTGCTCTTCACAGCGAGGACTCGAGGGAAGTCGTTGAAGATAACGCCATACATACCACAAGCAAGTCAATGGCTGCCATGCTTCGCACGTTGTTTTTTGTCGGTTGGGACACCAGTCCGACAGTAGAAGAGCAACTAGGAAAAATGGCATTAGTTAACAGTAAAGAGTCGGTCTGAAGGCACTTGTAGAAGTAACGCTCTTATCAGATGATGCGTGTATATTTTCTACGAACTAGTTCTTATCTTCCCCTAGCACCCATTTCACAACGAAGTAAGAACGATATGTCTATTGAAAATATAGTCATTCCGCTCGGACAGATTGAAAATGAGTTGGCTATCTGCAAACACAATCGAGCAATTCTCGATCGCCAGATTGAGTCCGAGAAACGCTTGGCTTCTGACGAACTAAGGAAACTCGGCGATCTAAGAGCGGAAGTAACTCGGCGAATCTCGGAGCTGGAACTGCAGGCTCTCTAAGTAATAGAGTCCTGTATGCTGAAATGGAGTAGAAATAACAAAATGATGAAAACAGAAATAATATCGGAAGAACAGGTAAAGCGTACACCAGCGACAAAGCTTGTCTGTCCAAAGTGCCGAAGGGTGTTCGAAGCTCGAGGTGAGCTTGAAAGGCACTGGGAACTTGTCTCCAGTAAAGAAGCTCGTTCAGTTTTAGTAGAACCCTGAGCTCACGAAAAGTGAGGATCTCCCCCAACTAATTTTCGTCGGTTGGGTGTTAAAACCCTGCCCCGACAATTCCCTTAGCCAGGAAAGATACAGCAATTGCCGCCATGAGAATATCCATGACTTTTCCGATTATCATGAGTCCTGAAGGACCAATGTAGCGTGTCATTCGATTACTCATCCTCATGGCAATCCAAGCTAATGCACAATCAACCAAGATTGCCACGCCGCTGATGATCAAACCGTACTGCTCTCGCCCTAAGAGAATCACCGTAGTGAGTGAGCCTGGACCTGCCAGCAAGGGAGTCGCTATGGGAATTACCGCGACAGTTTGAAGAGAGAGCATGGCAGATGGATCTGGGGTCTGGTTCGCAGCGTGCTGGGTTTCGCTGGCGCCCAATGGTTCATTTGAAAGAGCATCCCTTACCGCGAAGACGAATAGCAAAGCTCCGCCTGCGATTTCAAAATCTGCGAGAGTGACCCCGAGCACAAGTAGAAGCACGTCGCCGAGATAAGCGAAGATAAGTAGCAAGATTAGTGCTATTGCGACTGCCCGGTTCGCAATTTTGACTCTTTGAATTTCCGTGGCCCCTCGAGTCAGAGCTTGGAAGAAGGGAATCACTCCGACAGGATCGAGAATTACAAAGAGCGTAACGATTCCTGCAACGAGGCTAACCACAAAGCTAACCAGGAGCGACATAGGGATCCAGATCAGTCCCTTTCGAAATTGTGGTAAGTCCCTGTTTAAAAAAAGACTATTTTCCCGATTGGGATTCGCTCAGATTCCGAGGTTCCTGGCGGTCTCGGCGAACATTTCGAAATTCCAAGCACACCTGTCATTGAGGTAACTGACCTCCTTTCCGGATAATCTTTCCCATCCTGCCACCATATTCGCATAGACCAGCCTTTCAGTAATCGGAATCCGCATCGGATCGCATGTTTTGCCGTTACTCGTATAGTATGCAATGGCGCCGAGTGCGCACGCTTGTTTCTTCGCTGCGTCGCCGTACCCGCTTTTCACTTGCACGAGCTCACGGCTTGCTTTTTGCCAGATTGTACTCAATCGCGGTTGGAGGAGTCTTCTTCGCGACTGTACGTAATCGGATTTAAGAACTTGCATCCCGCCGAGATTGCAGGCTCGAACCTTAAAAGTTTGTTAGTTATGCCAGATTTTTGAAGTAATTCATCTGGATAATCCTTACAAAATCTATCGGAGAGACTCGTTGCTGAATTGCATTTATTCAAAGTTATTCCTTTTCAAGTATTTAGGGCACTGCAATACGAATCCCTAACAATCTGGTCGTCATCAGGTATTGCCTGCAATATTGCAGAATGGACGGATGCATAAATGACAGCGCCGTAAAGACAGACCTTGTCGAGCTAGCTGAATCTCGAGAACTATGTGGCATCTTAGCACGTTCGCGGAGAGAAAATTTCAGATGTAAATACCGAGACATTATAGCGAGTTTTGACATAAACTACAATTTTCTTTTTCGACGTATAGCGAATTCAGAATTCGCATCCTTAACGCTCTAATATCTTGTTGGTAAAAGCAAGTTTGAATTTGTGAAATGAAGACTGTCCGATTGCCGTTTACCCAGAGGAGGATCAGCATGATTTACCTCTTCGTCTTTCTAACTGTGATTACGGTTTCCGTCGGGGCGTTCGCCGCAAGCGTTACCATCTCAAGCTCAAACTACGCAGGTGTCCAAGGTGTTTACGTCCAAGACAACGGCTACTACACTGTTACGAACGTAAATTACGCAGTTGTCGAAGCTGCACAAACTGCAACCACCGCGCCACTGGCTTGGTCTTCGGGCGCATTCGGATATGTTGACGCACTGGTCGCTGGAGACTGGGCAATTTCGTTCGTTCTCACAATTGAGGGAGGACTGACAAGCCACACTTACACAATCACAGTTATGAGTACCAGCGCAACGGGCTCGTCTTCAACGCTATACACTTTTACGTTCACGTCTCCCTCTTCAATAACTACGGGCCAAACTATGACCATCGTCTGGGATACGAGTGCAACGACATGGACTGCTCCAGCTGCGCTAGAAGTAACCATAGCATGATATCCCATGATTCCGTGCTGGGGCGGAAGAAGGCGAGCGCTTAAGCTCGTTCTCCTGATAAGCCCCATAATCTTCCTGAGCGTCGCTGCGACTACAGTCACAGTGTACGTTAACAACTATGCCGATCACGCCGGAGCATACCTTCAGCCCTATTTCGAAAATACAAATCCCCCGATGACGGGCTGCTCCAGCCCTTGTTTTGGGGTGGATACTCAAACCGCTATTCCGAATCCTACGCTTGGCACAATCGCTCTGGATAGCAGCGCGAGCGGAACGTGGTCTTCAGGATCATCCTTTACGATTAATGCCACAACTTCCAAAACAAACGACGTAATCGTTCTTTGGATTGTCACAGCTTCCTCGATTACAGTTTCGTCTGTCAGCGACTCCTTGAGCGAAGTTACTTGGCAATCCTCTGCGAGAGCATCGTTCACTTCATGCAGCGGAACCCAAATGACGACTGAAACCGAGTGGTACGGCATAGCCCCAACAACAATTTCGTCCGATATCATCACTATCTACTTGAGCGGTACACCGACTTCAGCTTCGGGAATAGAATTTTCAGTAAAAGGAGCGAATACCGGTTCTCCTTTCGATACGAATCCGAGCGTTCCAAAAGATGCCGTTTCAGCTTGCACGTCAACGACATCCGTGCCGACCGTCTCAGGGATTTCCACGAATAATCAGAACGATTTTGTTTTCGCCCTTTCCGGGGGATACACCTCCGTTACAGAGTCGGTAGGCACGATAGGCAGCTCTACGGCCACAAAAATAAAGACAGTCGCAGCGACGGGACACTCTGCCGGAGCTGAGTACGCGATTGTTTCTTCAGCGCAATCCGGAGTTTCGTGCTCCTTTGGTACTGCTACGACATATTGGGGCGTGCTCTGCGACGCAATAGTCCAAGGATCCGGTTCCTTCACTTTACCGGCTGGATCCAGCATGTATCTTTGGTCACCGCAATTCGGTGCGCAGACCTCCATATCATCTGGCTCGCTCTCGTTCCAGCTCATGGCGGATGCCCCTCCACCTAGCTTGGATGGAAATGCGTCGGGCACTTGGTCGTCGGGATCTTCATTTACGATTCATTCCCTCAATACGAGCAGCTCAAACGACGTAATTGTCCTATCGATTGTAACAAGCGATGGGGCCACAGCCGTAACTGTTACCTCGGTCTCAGATTCTCAAACCAAAATTGCATGGCAATCTTCTGCTCGATCGGCTGCATCTTACTGTTCTAGCCCCGAAAAAGAATATCTTACAGAGTGGTACGGGATCGCTTCCTCGGCTCTCTCATCAGATACAATCAATGTCGGTCTTTCAACAACACCCTTGTCTGCGTCAGGAATAGCATTCGGAATTTCTGGCGCAGATACTGTTACGCCGTTTGATCCTTACTCAACTTTGCCAAGGACAAATACGGCTTGCAGCGCAACATCTTCCACTCCATCTGTAGGCTCAGTGTACACCGACGCGGACACCGATTTTGTCTTTGGGTTGTTCGGCGGTTATACTGCCGTTAACCAGACGGCTGGCACAATCGGCACTCCAACCGCGAGTGTGATAAGGTCCATAAGTGGAACTGGGATCAACAATGCCGCTGAGTATACGACGATTACCCAGTCGCTTTCGTCCGCAACTTGCAAGTATGGAACATCATCGACCTATTGGAAGATTCTCTGCGACGCAGTGATGCCCGCGAGGCAGACTCTGACTGTCTCGTATGAAACCACGAACTCCGCAGGGACCCTCTACTCGACTATGATAAGCAATTCTCCTGGAACACTTACCGGAATTTATGCCCCGATTTCTATAACTTCCTCTTCAGGGACTGTACCTGCCTCGGGCTACGTCCTCGTAATCATTACTGCTTCTTCTAGCGCGCTCACTGTTTATTGGGGTTACGGCAACCCGACGTTCTTCCAGATCGAATTCAACGCTCAATCTTGAATCTAGCGTGAGAAAGTTTTGAGAGTAAAAATCGGATCCCGCAAACGTGTTTTGATGATTGTTGCTACCGGGGTGGTCGTCGCCCTCCTCGCATTACCATTTGTTATGCAAACCACGACCTATCCCGTAGCTGTCGTGAGCGGAAACAGTATGTATCCGACTCTGCAGAACGGAGATCTAGTTTTCTTTAGGGCGCCTCCGACCACCATAACAAACGGGAGCATAATCGTGTTCGTCCAAAGCGGAACCGGAATTACAGCGCTCGATAGCCTTCTCAGACCCGTTCTCATTCACAGAGTCATAGGGATCGAGCACGAGCCCTCGGGCGCAACCTACTACCAAACCAAGGGAGACAACAACATCGCCCCAGATCCTTTCGTAACCGATTCGAAAGACGTCCTGGGAGTTCCAGTAGTTGTAATCCCTTACGCCGGTCTCCCTATTCTTTTCCTCCAGACACCGTTCGGAATGGTCGCACTCAGCGCGCTTGCTACCCTTTATTTCCTGTCTGGTGTAGATAGTAAAATGGAAGAATCAAACGAAAAGAAAAAACTCGTCGCGTTATTTGCCAGGCATTCGCTGAATGGAGAGATAAGTCCAAAGCAGTTCGAAAGACTGCAACTGGCTGTTGAATATTACGATGACATAGCACCTGATCTCCTTACTGATCCAACAATCATTTCAACGATTGACTGGTTAAAGGGGGGAGGACTGCACACAAAATGGGAAGAGAGAAAAATACCCTGTCCAGACTGCGATACACCCTCCTTTTGCATAGTCAGCGGGGACAAGTCATTCCTAATCTGTCCAAAGTGCTGCGACGAGCGAGTGGCTAGCCGCGGCAGCATTGGTTAGACTTCTCCAAATCGACTCTGCCGAGACGCGCTGTTTTACGCGAGAGGATGAGTCATTCCGTGGTGAAGAAGCTCGTTAGCTTCCGAAAGCTTGTCCGCCCACCCGTGGTTTACGCAAATCTCGATTGCCCTGTGACACTGGTTCTCCATAAGCTCGTGGTTGTGCTCGAAGGATCTTCCTGAGGAGACAAGCTCGTAGGCAATTCTTGCTCCGAGAAGCAAGGCTTTGACGGCACGGTCGGCGTGCTTCTCATCAAAATGCACTTGGCTCTCCAGGCAATGATCCAGCGCGCTCATCAGGTGATGTACGCGATCGCTCTTTACTGAATTGAGAGCTTGCTCGTAGTGGAACTGCGCAAGCCCGAATAAAACATCACCATAGTTAACCGCCGAATACCTTCCGCCCGAAACTTTGCTGTAGTCTCCTTGCGCCTTGCTCGCAAGCTCGAACGAGTGATAGAGGAGTTTCATTTTCTTTTTGCTGTCCTTTTCGAGC
>JASHSF010000205.1 GCA_030036955.1 Nitrososphaerales archaeon | reverse complement strand
TGTTCTCGACACAAACTCGCACTGGCTATCGCAGCAGGCGAGAAAACTCGGCAGCCTAGTTAGCAGAAAGACCACGGTTGGTGATAACTTGGGAGATATCTCCAGTGCAGTTAGGGAGAGCCTCTCGCGAAAGCCGAGCTGGTTATTCTGTCTCGGAGGACTAGGTCCAACGTATGATGACATGACTCTCGAAGGCGTCGCAGTTGCTCTTGGAATTAAAACGGTCCTGACTAAGAAATCCGTTGATATGCTGAGGGAGAACATCAACCGCCGCAGGTTGAGGATGGGGCTTCCGAAGATTTCGAGGATCTCAAAATCGAGTCTCAAGATGGCACGCATACCTGCTGGAGCGGACCCTCTTAGAAACGGCTATGGTTCCGCGCCAGGGGTTCTAATACGATCCAGAAGAACGAAGCTAGTTTGTCTTCCAGGAGTTCCGCCAGAGATGAAAGCAATTTTCACAGAGGAAATTGTCCCAAGACTACAAGATTTTTCGACGAATCAAATAAAGGAAAGGTGGTTCAGAAGTAGAGGACTCAGTGAGTCGCGCCTCGCTTCCCCTTTGAGGAGGATAATGCAAAAGTATTCGCCGACGATTTACATCAAATCGCATCCAATTGGTTTTGATAGAGGTAAGTCGCTCCTTGACATTCAAATTATTGCAAGTTATCCAAAGGGAGAAACTGACACCGGGTTGAAGTGGCTCAATGATGCGGAAGGCAAAATGAAACAAGCTGTAGCCAAGCTAGGCGGAGATATTCTCGTTAGAAAATCAAGCGTAGCCTTTCCGCATGCTTCCCAAAGTTCACGAGTGGAATAATTTCATCCTCTTTTTCTGGCTCAGGTAAACGCTACACGTCCAATGCCTACAAAAGAAGCCGGGGTTCGTATCGTCAAATCAGATCTTTTTTAGGCGTTGAGGATTAAACTCAATTTGAGACAAAGTGATTCAAATCGAAATAACCACCGCGTACGATTTGGATTGTCTTGTGGATTATGCGAATTTTGCGTCTCGCAATGTTATACCCAACTGAAAAATATCTTGCGTACGTCTGAGTGAGCAACCGGATTTCAGCTAACAGGACAGCGTACAAGTAACAACTGAAGTTACAGTAGTCGTAGTCGTGCTCCTTTGGGTCGTGGTTTGCACGATCGTCGTTGTTACTGGTACAGTCGCAGTAGTCGTTGTAAGTTGTGTGAGCGTCTCTGGAATTGTTTCAGTCAGAGTTACAGTTTGGCCCTGTCCGGTTGTGGTAGAGAGGATTGTCTCGGTTTGTGTAATTGTTTGGCTATGCACGATTGTTTGAGTCTGGGTGGAAATGATAGTCCCGCTCTCGGTAATAGTGCGGCTCTCCACCATTGTTGAAACGATAGTCTGCGTGGAAACTAAGGTCTGCGTTCCGACGGTAATTGTCAGAGTGTCGAGAGCTTCAGTCTGCGTTAAAGTCACGTAGCTCGTTGCGCTTTGGGTCTCCGAAAGGGAAATTGTTTTGTAAATTGTCGATTCCGTCGTAAGATAGTCGGTCGTTGGGATGGGAGATAAGCCGGGAATAGTTTCGGTGATTGTTGTTCCTTTGGGAGATGCTACGTAAGCGCCGGAGACGATTGATACCATTATGATGGCGATTAGTCCACCAGCGAAGATTGGTTTCATTTCGTATGCCATCCAGTTGAAGATCTAGGAATTGCACTTGAAGTGCTACCGGAGTAAACGATTGCGCTAGTGTTCAATTTCAGTGGCGGGCATAGTGTCATAGATTCTTAATAATTCCCCAAAGTTCTGTAGTTATATCGGGTCAAGATATATCCTTCATAAAAACACCTCTGCGAATCTTTCGCTATAAATCTTTGGCACTGATGGTTACCATAAAGTGTCTGAGGAGCGCAAGTTGCTTATCTAAAGGAAACTTCGAGCAACAAGTCGAAGATGGTTTGACTTACACCGAGCTCCTCCAGTTTTGCAAGATCGTCCTGTATCTCTTTCTTCGAACCAATTAGAAGTGCTTGGGGATTTACAGGGGTCGGGATGCAAGGTGTGGACGAGTTTACTTTGGCGTCAAACTCCAAGGAGATCAAAGTGAAGATCTTTCACCAAAGCTCCTCGTTAGTAGAGCCAGTTCTTGGCAGAAGACTAGGATGTTTGTGTCAAAAGTTCCAGATCAATAGATCAGGTTCGCCAGAGTTTCGGCTACTTTCATGCTATCAGCCTGCCCGCCTAACTCCCGTGGCATAGCAGAAGTATCACCTGAGCTCAGCAGCCTGCCGATGCTGTTCTCGATAAATTCTGCCGCCTGGCTCAGCACTGGATCTTCAAATGCCAGCCCAAGATATTCGAGCATGAGAGCGCCTGAGCGAATCATTCCGATTGGATTAGCCAAGCCCTTGCCCACTATATCGGGGGCGCTGCCGTGGGTTGGTTCAAAGTATGCGTGCTTTGTCTCGTAATTGATATTTGTCCCCGGTGTCATTCCGAGCCCTCCGGCTGCTTGCCCTGCGAGATCGCTCAACAGATCTGCCAGTAAATTCTCGGAAGCTACAACGTCGAAATTTTGCGGATCGCGGACGAGCCTCGCGCACATCGCGTCGGCGTACAGGTGCTCGAATTTGACGTCGGGATTTTCTCCTGCTACTTCTTCGAATACTCGAAGATACATTCCATGAGTGTTTCTAAACACGTTCGCCTTCGTGGCGAGAGTTACCTTGGGGTGCTTTTCGCGCATGATACGCGAGCGCCTTTTGGCATAGTCAAATGAAAACTTTGCAATTCGCCTTGCTCCTCTTTCGGTGAACACCCCGGCTGCTGTCCAAGTTCCCGGAGTGATCTCATTTTCAAGCGCTCTGTAGAATCCCTCAGAGTTCTCGCGCAGCACTGCCAGGTCAATGTCAGGACGCAGTGCCGGGGGAGATATTCGAGGGTAAGACCTTGCGGGCCGAATGTTTGCGTAGAGGTCGAATCCGAATCTTAATTTTTGATTTAATTCCATGACGGTTTCTCCGACAGGACCCTTCAGGCAAGCGTCACTATGAGCAAAAGCTTCTACGCTCTTCTGGGGCAAGGCCTCACCAAATTCCTTGAGAGCCTGGTCGCCAGCCGGAACCTCCGCCGTCTCGAGGTGGAAGCGATATTTTTTCGACGCGCTTTCAAGGACTTTCAGAGCTGCATCCATTATTTCTGGCCCTATGCCGTCACCTCGCATTAGGACGACAGAGTAGCTGCTTTTCATTGTAGTCTACAAACGATTGATTCCAGATATCAATAAACCGCTCCGTAGTCGACCTTGCTTACCGGCGGACCTAGTGCTTGGAGAGATTGCAGTCTACTTTCAGTGCGTGCCGGGAGGAAATATGATAGTTCGCGCGTCCCAGTAAGTCTGATCGGTATAGTGAATGAGATCTGGATTTTTGCCATTTTCAACTGCGAGAAAATATGAAAATAGATACAGGGGAATTATGCTCAAAAACGGAGAGAGATATTCGTGGGTGCGAGTCAGACGAAATTGATAATCAGAATCCAAGTCTGACAAATCGCTTACGACCATAGTCTTTGCGCCTATCTTTTTCGCGGCCGCTATGAGATCCCTCGCTCTTTCGACCGAGGGCCCTGAAGGAGCCAGTGCGACTACGAGTGTTTGCTTGTTAAATGACATCGCGGGGCCATGAAGAATCTCTTCGAGCTCCATGCCTTCTGCCGCAAGGTAACTCGCCTCCTTGATCTTTAGCGCAGCTTCCCTAGCAGTGATAAAGTTTGGACCTGCGCCCGCGAAAAATATCTTTGAAACATTTCGCAGTTCATGCGCTGCCTTCTCCGCTAGAACCTCGGAGCTGGAAATTGTTGATTCTATTTCACCGGCAAGGTTTGTTTCGAATTCTTCTTTGACACTTCTGATATCTCTGCCGTGGGGCTTGGCAAACGCGAGCGACAGTCCGAAAACAGCTGCGGCGGAATTGGTATACGCCTTTGTGTGACATCTCGATTTGTCGGGCGAGTCCCCGATCACAAGCGTACTGTCAGCGACTTTGGATATCGGTCTATCCTGAAAGTGCGTTACTCCAATCGTCCTCGAGCCACGTGACTTTTCCTTCGCAAGTGCGTCAAGAGTGGATTTTGTGATGCCGCTGTGGGATACTCCGATTACAATTCGGGACCTCTCGCGTTCGTAGTTTGCTAGTTCGAACGCTGGCACAGCGCACCAGTTCAGCTCGGAGAGATTCAACACCTGCGAGCCCATCGCGGCTGAATAGAAAGCAGTTCCATTTCCGGTAAAAACTAATTCGCGTGTCGTGTTTGCCCCCGCTCTAAAACCGGAGATTGCCTGCAGGGTAGCTCTGAATCCTTTTGGTATGTCCTTTATCATTTCGTACGTAAGATATGGATGGGAGGTTCGTTCCTCTGCTGGACGCGGCACGCTCAAGTTATTGAAATCGTCTGAATTGTGAAGTGATGAGTATGTAACGTTTCAGGGCATCGCGATTAATATCTTCAATGAAACGAGTTTTCGGTGTCAAACGGATAGCGTCTAGTTTCCGCGTTTTGCTCCGCTGCCATTATACTTCATGTCAAGCTCAACCCAAGAGGCAGTACATGGATTTCCGAGAGCGACATACATCTTCAGTTGTCTGTCACCAATTTCGATCACGGCACTGCGGCATGTCCCGGCAAACTTTGATTCGTATTCATAATGTCTGCAGGGCGTGTTTCCACTCGGGTGGTTTTCCTTTCCAACAGAAGCATCATAGTGAGTGCTCATAATATTCATCGCGGCGTTTGAATCGATAGTGCCCAGGTTTTGCTTGATCGCTTTCTTTAGAGACTGATAACGATAGTGAGTGCTGGAAGGGTTATCCCGCAGAGACAAATCCTTCTTTATGCGATCTGTCAGAGCGTGATTTGTCATTGCGAGATAACTGTCTGAATTCTTGGGCTCGATAACGTCGATTGTGTTTGGTGCAAGATGAACTATTGCCGCATTACCCTTCTTGTCGCCAAGCAGGAAACTCCCCGAGATTCCGTTGTCGACCTTCTTTAAGAAGTCCACTCCGTCGCTGACGTTGTTAACAAACTGGCCAAGATATCGAAAGATCGTCCACATGGGCACGCTCTTCCTGATATCTTTTCGTAGTGGTCCATTTTCGAGTCCATTGCCAACAGCACAAAAGCCAGATTCGTTTGCAATAGTGTGATAGCCCAGATATCCTGGGATGATTGGCACGACGAACCGGTACCCTTCGCTCGGCGTCGCATCCAGAAGGACTAGGAATTGATCCGTGAAGCGTTTACCATCATCATTGTGACCTATGATGACCCTACCATCTTTCGTGCCCTCGCCCCAGGAGGCGAAAGAGCTACATAGCAAACCCTCAAGAGCCTTCCTTTCGCTACGCTCGAACAAAATATTGATCTGAGAATTCAAAAGCACGATGTCATCATAGGAAACGCGAGCACCATCGGCGACTCCCTCCATTTCCTTTACAAAACTTTCGTGGCATTCGCCAATTTTCTCGCTGTAAAACCGCAGGTCGTCGACAATGTCAGTTTTTTTGCAATCGAGAAAGTGCAGGAGTCCATCCCAAGTGTCTGAAACGTTCTTTGGTATTCTTTCCTTGCATTTTGCTCCGTGCTCCTTTCCCAATTCGTAAGGAGAACCCCGAACTGAAACCACAGGTATCGGACTGCTCCAAGGATAAAGATAACTCGTCTGTTTTCGTTTCAGTACTCGCCAAGAAGATCCATTCCGCTTCTCTTCTGAAACTGATACAGTTGTTTGTCTGGGCTTCAAGTTTTCTTGCGTTTCTAGAAAATGTGTCAACTTATGAGCTAATCGGTCGTCTGCCGAATCCTAACTCTCAAATAGTGTGAAACTGGTCTCGAAGTTTAGCAGAATTTTCCTGACAAGGGGCTGAGAATTGCAGAGTTTTCCTTCACGGATTCCCTACAACTGGGAAGTTCGAAAGAAGTACATCGATCTCCCGTTTCCTGAATCAGAGTACAATACAAGGATATCAAAAATAAGGAGGCAAATGGAGAAACAAGGAATCGATGACCTTCTCGTATTTGGGAATACCCACGAACGGGGAGATTTGACTTACCTCTCCAATTTCTATCCTTTCGGCAGGGCCGCTCTAATTCTAAGAAGTAAAGGGAAGGATCCAGTTATAATTACTGATGGCATCCTGCACGGCGAGCCGATCAATTCGTACGCATGGACAACTTGGATTAAAGATTTCAGACCAGTTCATCGAGACCCATCAGAATTTGCCGGTGCAATTTCAAACGTCATGAAAGAAGATCAAGCGAAGAGAATCGGCATAGTTGGAATGGACAACATCCCGATGACTATCGCTGATAATCTAAGGAATGTACTCAAAGGTGCAAAATTGCAAGATTTCTGGGGCCCATTCACAATGGTGAAGAGCGTTCGCAGTCGAAACGAAATTTCTCTCTTGAAGCAAGTAGGCAAGATTACGGCGGGAGGAATGAGGCAGGCCGTTGAATCGATGAAGGAAGGTATGACAGAACATGAAATCGTCGCTACTGCAAATAATGCAATGTTCGAATTAGGCGCCCACGAGCTTTTCTTTCCCACTATTGTCAATTCCGGTCCTAGAGGCGGAATAAAGCACAGCTATCCAACTAATCGTAAGATTCGACGAGGGGATTTGGTCTATCTCGATATGGGAGCTTCTAGGTATGGATACAACTCGGACATGTCAAGAAGCGTAGTCATCGGAGGAGCAGATAGTGAGCAGAAAGTGGTACTTGATGTGATTTTGGATGGTTACAAGAAGCTAACAGCGGCGATGAAGCCCGGAGTTAATTCTGATAAAATATCGGAAAAAGCGGAGAAATTAGAGCTAGAATCGGGTCTAAACCAAAAATACAAAGGGAGGATCTTCCTTGGGCTCGCAGTTCACCACGCCGTGGGAACGTCAATCGCAGAGTTCCCTACCCTGGGCTTTCCCGGTATTATATTGAAAGAAAACATGACATTTGCTTTTGAGCCGATGGCTCACATACTTGATTTTGGCACGGCCGTGATAGAAAACATGATACTGATTACAAAAAACGGTCAGGAGTCTATCACGCCTTTTGAAAATGTGCATTGGTGACTGAAGTACATTAGGAAGATTGTTTTTCGAATCTAGTTAACGTGAACAAGACTAATCTACCTTTTCGAGGCCCCATGGTGCTGCTATCTGCTTGTCCGGTCTCGGCAAATTCCTCGAAGACTATCGATCTGGATGTCCAAATGATTTCGTTCAGATTGAAGATCCAATTACGATCGAGTATGAGACGACGGCTTATTACAAAATATTCGAAACAAGAAATCCCGTTCTTTGGTTCAAGAAAATCAAGAACTACCCCGATTTTACAATTGCTTCAAACATTCTCGGGGATAAACGCAGAATGGCTTGGTCGATCGGGTGTGGCTCATCAGATCTTTTCAAGAAATGGCGGGAGATCACATCCTACTCTGGGTCGATTTCTATCAGCGATCATAGAGCGGAGGTCAAACAATTAGTAACCACGGGCGAAGATGTGAATCTTTTCGAGCTGCCCGTGTGCAAACACTTTCTTCAAGATGGATCGTCGCTTGGTTTACCGAGATACGTAACTTCGGGACTGGCTGCTGCGAGGGATCCGCTTTCTCCCGATACGATAAACTTGAGTTATGCTCGAATGCAGATCATTTCAAAAACTGAATATGCTTTTGATCTAGGAAGTAAGGGTCATTTTGAAAGATATGTCGAGCTTTCAAAACAAAGGGGAAAGGCTCTCTCGGTATCAATCATAATCGGGGCTCATCCCCTTTACTACATGCTCGGAGCTGCATTTATCGAAAATGAATATTCGAAAGCATCAAAGATTCTTGATGCTAAATACACAAACGGGGTAACAAACGATATTCCTGTTCCATCCGATGCTGAGATTGTTCTTGAAGCTGAAATTGATCCGACTAGATCTGTCAAGGAAGGTCCTTTCAGCGAATTCACTGGCTACGTTTCGAAGACCACAACAGGGAATGTAGGGTGCGTACAGGCAATACTTCGAAAGAAAAAGGCGATTTTTTATGATATAATCCCCTCAAACTCAAATGAGCATGTAAATCTCTTCTCGATGCCGAGAGATTCTGCTGCTAGTCAGATTTTCGAAGAAACAATGCCAAAGACTTCGAACTACGAATTGGAGTGGCCACTGGCCGGATCCCACCTTCTTGCTTTCTGCGGGGTCACTCAGCCTTCTCCAGGACTTGCAAAACAGGCAGGTATTGCAGTCTTGGCATTAGATCCACTCTTTACAAAGATCGCCCTAGTGACTGAAGGAAAGACAGATCTGAATTTGTCGACATTCCTAATGAATTTGGCTCTGGATCTGCGAGAGTGCGAGAACCGCGTCTCAATCATAGAGGATCTATTTTGCATAACGTTAGATCCTACTGCCGCGGAGAGAGGCGTTACCGCCAAGGTCATAATAGTAGCCAAGGGGAGAAATCGTCCATATAGAAAGACAGTCGACGGGGATGAAGTCCGTCTAGAAGCGGATTCAGCCAAGGTTGTATTTTCTCACCATGCCTCTTCGGAGGGTGAGGTCAACTTGGTTGTTGGAGACGACATAGACCTCACGAGTGAAAGAGAACTGATCTGGGCCGTCTCGACGCGAATTCGACCCGACGAAGACATACTGCTTGAAAAGAATCGTATGGTCATTACCGCGACGAGAAAATTCGCCGAAGTACCCGAACTCCCACCAGATCTTCTCACGGAAATTAGGCGCCGACTAAAGTATATCTAATCCAAGTTCAGGGCGAACCCCATGTCATGCCATGCATGGCCAATTCCGGCTCTCCGGGCTTTTTTGTAAACATATTCGCATATGGCTGCGAACTGGAGTCCTAGTCCGGTATTATTGTCGTAGAGAGTTATATCGTCTTTTTTCTTTCTGCCAGGGACTCGTCCACTGACTACTTCCGCGAGCTCGAAAATTCTGCCTTTTCGTTTCATGATTTCAAGAAGAGGGATTTGATTGTCAAGATACGCTTGACTTATCGAATTAATCACTGTGAGGTTAGCCCTCTGATAAGTAAGATTGTCGATATCCTGTCCAGTGAAGATTCGATCCGGGCTGAGCATGCAGTTGACATGCGAACCAAGTTTCAAGTACTTGCCATTGAAAGTAGGTCTTCTGGAGTTAGTGGCCACCGTGACAATTTGCGAGCTCTTGACTAGATCTCTTGAGGATCGACAAGGTTCGACTGCTACTTCACATCTCTCTTTCATTTCTTCGCAGAACCTTGTGAGCCGGGTTGAACTGGGACTGTACACGAAGATCTTCTCCGGTCTTTTGATCATTGTTAATACCTGCAAGTGTAGACCTGCAAGTTTTCCTGATCCAATAATTCCCATACTCGAAACGTCGGAGTTTGCAAGCAGATCTGTAGCAATCGCTGTTGTGGCAGCAACACGCAGACTAGAAATGTAGCCTCCATGAATAATTGCAACTAGCGTTCCGTCCGTCCTGCGGTAAAGAAAAATCAAAGAGGATTTCTCACGCAAATCTACTCGCCGAATGTTTCTCGAATTGAATAATCCACTTTCGCATCTCACAGCAACGAGATTTGAATCGGGAACGATACCACCGATTATTGTATAGAGGAAATTGCGATCGGCTTCGTCATTTTTTAGGGCGAGCCTGGTTCTTGGAATAATCTGATTTGTTTTTGCCTTGCCAGCTCTCCCAAAGGCGTCGCGCATAAGTGAGACAGACTCAGAAAGATCGACTATTTTTTCGCAGTCTTCATTTGTTAGCAGTAGAACCATGTTGTCAAATCACGATGAAAAGTGATCAGAAAATGTGCCCTTTC
>JASHSF010000204.1 GCA_030036955.1 Nitrososphaerales archaeon | reverse complement strand
GTTCAGAAGCGATCTATAGTCTTTTGGCAGAACCTTTTCCACCTGTTCGTATGTTCCAATTCCAGGTCCTGCCAAGTCAGCTTTCTTTCTTAACTTCTCTGTTTCTTGCATTGAATCAAACGTGGCAAATCCAATATTTATCACTGGATTACGATTCTCAAGAATGAGAATCGCGGAAGTTCCACATCAATCGGTTCGGAGATCATAATTTTTGAAACAGGGGATAGTAAACTATCAAATCTGAGAATCGAGTACTGTTGTTAAATTCGCAGTCCTCTCAGGTTTTTCAGTGCAAGAAAATGCAAACACAAGAATTTGTTCACAATCACATGCAGGCAGGTTTTATGGCAGTTTTGATGCACGGCGCTCCAGCGCTAGCGAATCTCAAACCCTTGGTCGAAGCAATCGATGAATTCGAGCTGAAATGCAAAGCGAATGACTTTGATGAAATGTAAATAGTAGAAAGTAAATCATTCGAGCCCGATAACGATTCCGCCATCTGTCAAGCTAATTTTTTCTGCTGCAGGGTGCTTGGGCAAACCTGGCATCGCCATTACGTTGCCCATGTAAACGACATTGAGTCCGGCACCGGCCGCAATTCGGATCTCGTTTACATGGACCTCGAAGCCCCGTGGTCTGCCTAACTTTGTCGGATCGTCTGAGAGCGAGGCGGACGTTTTTGCAATGCAAACAGGCAGCTCATCAAATCCAAATTTTGAGACTATCTTCAGATCCTCAAAGCCTCGTTCGTCGTAATTGACTCCGTCTCCGCCGTAAATGGTCGTGACAATTTTGTCGAGCTTGGATTCGGTACTATCACTCAGGGAATAGATTGGAGTATTTCTTTTACCCCTTGCCGCAGTTTCCATTACAAGTTGGGCGAGCTCGATTGCTCCCTGGGATCCCTTTTCGAAACCTTCGGAAATGGAACAAGAAACTTTGACGCTCTGGCAGAATTCTATGATGCTCTGAATATCTCTGGGAGAATCGTCTTGAAATTTGTTTATGGCAATAACCGGTTCAATTCCTAAGCTTCTCACATTTTCTATGTGCTTCATCAAGTTTTGAATTCCACCCGTCAAAACAACGCTCTCCTCCGTGCTCAAGATTTGCCGTGAAGAAATGCTATGAACCGATTGAACGATTGAATCAGATTGTGCCCCTGAATGATATTTCAGCGCCCTAATCGAAACGACAATAACAGCAACGTCGACATTGAATTCGCCGAGTCTTGAAACAATATCCACAAATTTTTCTGCACCGAGATCACTTCCGAAACCTGCCTCCACTACACAATATTCAAAAAGCAAGCGTCCAAGGTCGATAGAAACGAGACTACAAGTCCCGGTGGCTAGGTTTCCGAAGGGGCCGCCATGTATCAAGGCTGGTGTCCCTTCGCAAGTTTGAACGAGATTGGGTTCTAGAGCATGGTTCAGAAGGGCTGCCATGGCCCCCGATGCCTTCAGACTTTTTGCTGTGATAGGCGTGCCTAGCGTGTTGTATCCGATTAAGATATTCCCGAGCCTTTCCCTGAGATCGGAATAGCTCCTCGAAAGGCAGAGCGTTGTCATAACTTCGGAAGCTGCGGTTATCAAGAAGCCATCATCACGAGAAGCTGAATCGGCTTTTGTCGTGCCGGACAGTCCAACCCTTATTCTTCTGAGGGCACGATCATTCATATCCATCGCGCGCCTCCAAGTAATTGTCGAGCGATCTATTTCGAGCTCATTTCCGTGGAAAATGTGGTTGTCGATCATAGCGGAAAGAAGGTTGTGAGAAGCGCTGACGGCGTCTATGTCTCCTGTGAAACGCATGTTAATGTCTATAGATGGCTCGACAGTGGAGTGCCCTCCGCCAGTTGCTCCGCCTTTGATACCGAAAATGGGACCCAGAGATGGTTGCCTAAGCAATACAGCGCTTTTGTGACCTAATTTGTTTAGAGCCATCGACAGAGCGATTGCTGTGACCGTCTTTCCTTCTCCCTGAGGAGTCGGAGTCATCGCTGAAACCAAGATTACTTTGCCGTTTCGCCCGTCTTGAAGTGAGAGAGCATCCAGGCTAATTTTCGAGGCATGATTTCCATACTGACTCAGATATTTAGGAGGAATTCCAAGATTTCCGGCAATATCGATTATTGGTTTGAGATTAGAATTTTGCATTATTTGTCACGACCTCGCTTTATACTAGGGACGACCGGGGATTGCGTTACTCCGTCTCAATTCGCAAGAAACCTTTGATTTCATGGTCACTATCCCGATCACTTTGCTAAGTTGCAAGACAAGGCAAGATAAATGTAGGCGGCGATTATCAAATTTGGTAATGATGTTCATCTCGAACAGATACCACGCAGAATTGTTGTTGAACACGGGGTCTAGGATATCGATCAGACCTATCCGTCCTGAAGATGCAAGTTTGGAGAGCGACTTTGTTTCACGTTTAACCGAGGAAAGCTTCTACTTCAGATTCTTTGATTCGCGGCATGATCTGGCACTTGAAATTATCAAGTCTTTTTGCAATATTGATTACCAAACCCAAATAGCCCTTGTTGCAGAACTATCGATCGATGAAAGCAACGAAGAAAAACTTAGGATGTTTGTGGCCGTTGGACAAATAATAGAAACGACAAATAATAGAGGAGAATTTGCGATCGTGGTAGCAGACGAGTTTCAGGGCCTTGGAATTGGCAGCAAACTCACCGAGCTGCTCCTTCTATTTGCAAGAGACAGGAAACTTCGGAGCCTTTTCGCAGTTATCCTCCCCGAAAACAACGCAATGATGAATATGGCAGGAAAGTTAGGTTTTAAGATAAGATCGAGCGAAAGGGGCCTGGTAATTGCAGAGCTTCCTCTAGACGAGACTTCGCGAGAAAATTTAACTTGATCGCACCGAAATAAATTGCTGCCTGACCTTTTTACTAGCGTCAGGCGATTTGAGTGGTTCACCGTGGCCGCTCAGCAATATTTCAAAATCAAAGTTTGAAATCTTCTGCACCGACTTCATTGCCTGTTCCATATCTGGAGTGAACTGTTTGGGCGGACCTTCAATCTCCCCTTTCTGATACCTAATGGTGTCGCCTACGAAAATCAGTTTCTTATCTTGACTATAGAGCGAAATGCTGCCGGGTGTGTGACCTGGAGTATGAATGACCATAAGGCTCCCGATTTTATCGTTTTCATGGAGCCTCTGATCAGCTTCCAATGGAGTAAACGTGAAGAAAGGCCCGATGATTTTGAACACGGCACCCATTCCGCCTTTAGGAACAGGCACCTTCTTCCTCTGCGACAAATAATCCGCGTCTTCGTCGTGAATTGCGACTTTAGCGCCCGTAGCTCTCTTTATTTCAAATGCGCCTCTCACGTGATCGACGTGGCTGTGCGTGAGGACAATCATCTTTACGTCCGAAGCTTTCTTTGACATTGTTGTCTGAACGTAATCGAGTATTTTCTTCCCATCTTTTGACATTCCTGTATCGATTAGAATAAGGGAGCCGTCGCCTTCGACTACCACAAAGCTGTTCGCGGTGACGCCATCTACTTGATGGACCCCGGTGATAATTTCGGTCATCTGAAATATACCGCTAAATTGAATTCATGGATTCAATAAATCATTCTCATAATAATTCTTCCTTGGGAAAAATGCTCTTGCAAGGTTAGCTTTTTCCAAATGCCGAGACAAACCCCACTACGCAATCTTTGATCGAAATTAACATCGCATGGGCAGTGTTTGCCCCCGGGCCTTCAAACTCTGACATTCTATTCACCCGGAAATAAACTGGTGGGTGCGGATCGAAGCGAAACCAAGCCATTACCCTTCGAAAGGCGCTGTACTTTTCGTAATACAGCTCAATGGATCCGATCTTACTTAGTGAGGAAGCGAGTGTCTCGGGCGTTTTAAGAACTATAGCAGATTCAGTGTCAGCCCTTGTTTCCAGAACCTTTCCTATTGCAAAAATTATTGCGAAAACGATGACGAAGTAGAAGATCCCGAGGTAAAGCACGAGGGGATACCAGAGATAAAACAATCCGACGAATTGGAAAGAGGTTACCCCAAACAGTATCGCAGAATCATGTCCCTTGATGTGTCCGAGTTCGTGACCCACGGTGGATTCCAGCTCATCATCTGATAGATCTTCAAGCGAACCCGCCGTAATCATCATAGAAGAGCGCCTTTTGGATACCCCAGTCGCCGATGCGTTGGAGACGATGGAATTCGCGATCACAATTTTTGGAACCGGCTGGTGGAACTTCCTTGCGGCTCTTTCGACGATTTCATACACATTCCTCGTCTTGATGCCTATCTCTTCTGCTGTCACCTTCATGCCATAATGAGAAAGGATTGAGATGATTGATGATTTTAATCGATCTTGAAGCTCGGGACTAGATCTACCTGCTGATATTTCCACGTGCAAATTATCGACCTCTTCTTTCAGCTCACTCAGCATTTTTCTGCCGTGCTGCCGCAGGAATTTTACAGTATCTGGTTTCGTTCGCACGCTCACAATGCTGACGTAAGGGTTATCTGAACTGGGCCGAACGTTGCCCATGTTTAAAATCGCTCGATCAGAGTAAAGGAGGTAAACGAACTGGACTGCAATGAGTACGAAAAGAGCGTCGAGACCGATCGTGAAGAGGAGTATGAAGCTCACGAAAGTAATCAAAAGAAAAACGTTGGAAGTGTTCCCGGAAAGGACTCTTCTGAGCAGTCCGCGCCTCATGCTTTGCTGCGAAGGCGCTTCTGAATGTTTTTCGCCAACGCCCAGAACAAAAAAAAGAGAGTTGATCCGTGTTCTTTGAACAAACACTGAGACCATATTCTGGATACCATCTATAGTTCGATTTCTCAGTTCTGTTGCGAGAGTATCACTTTCTTCGAGATTCTTGAAACTGAGCTCCACAGAAGACACAGATATCTTTAGTTCGCACTGAAGAAAGGCATGTAGCACCTCTCTCCGGATATACAAATTCCATGAAAAAATGACAGTACCAGCAAGATCAGTTTTCCGAAATGAGCCGGGCTCAATGTATACTCCGTACGTTTGAGTGTATTGACGTTCAAAAAATTGCGCTAACGCTGAAACATCATCTGGAGAAATGTCCGAGCGAAGAGTGACTGGATTTCCTGGCCGATTGCTCAAATCAAAGACGCATCTACGGTTTTTAGCCGCTGGGGTTTAGCCGATTCGTTAGATTAGAAACAGACACTCCGTTTAAACCATCCTTCCTGCCGACTGAGGCAATAGCTCCCAAGGAGGCTACATCTTCTCTTCTTCGTTCGACTATTCAATTAGAATTATGTTTTCAATACTCTCGCCCTCGTCAGTAATGTACGTTGCCTTGCATTTAGTAAGAAATTCCACATTCCAACATCTGCCAAGATCAACTCACCTAAATCAGCTAGAGTATAGTTTAGCGGCATATACATATTTTAGGGCGGCGGGGAAAGTCTTTCGTCACCAGAGATAAGCATCTTCTCGTAGAACCCTTTCGTTGCTCTAACTCCGAAGTACTTATCAAACAATGAAACGTGCTTATCCTCGCAGTTCATAACGTACTCGTGTATTCTTTGAGCGGCTTCTCTTCCCTGAGACATCGCTTTTACTACCAGCGTTTCGCCCGTCGTTACGTCGCCTGATGCGAAGACACCATTGAGCGACGTTCGATACGTGCCATCAACCAGTATAGAATTGTTCTTTCCGACCTTCATTCCATTTTGTTTTTGAATGAACGAATTTGGTCCTCGGCCCAAGGCAAGAAGTACACTGTCGCAGCGCATATCAAAATCTGCTCCCGGTACGGATTCGGGACTCCTTCTGCCAGTCTTGTCCGGTTGCCCTAGTTTCATCTGGAGCATGGTAACAGCGGAAACTTTTCCGCCGGTAGCTGTAAACGACTTCGGAGAGGCAAGAAACTTGAAATTGATGCCCTCTTCTTTTGCCTCTTCGATTATGAAGGGATCCGCGGGCATTTCAGCTTCGGTGCGACGGTAGACAATCGTGACAGTTCCCCCCGTTAGTCTCAGAGCACTTCGAGCAGCGTCCAGTGCGCTGTCTCCCCCTCCAATTACAAGAATATTCTTTCCCAATTTGTAAGTTGGAGCTTCGATGTAATGCCCGATGCCTTTCGAAAATACGTCTTCGAGGAATTGGTAGGCGTCGAATATGCCTTCGGCTTCTCTTCCAGAAA
Source organism: Nitrososphaerales archaeon (assembly GCA_030036955.1). GTDB lineage: Archaea > Thermoproteota > Nitrososphaeria > Nitrososphaerales > CADDZS01 > JASHOD01. The sequence continues at coordinate 3,444 of JASHSF010000204.1, read as the reverse complement.
GCTCGACTTTCATCACATCCTTCGAACCCGTCGCAATGAGGACCGCGTCGGAAGAAGCCATTAGCTCTGCGAGAGCAATGTCTTTTCCCACTTTTACATTTCTTTTGATCTCGACGCCTTGGTTTTCAATCCGCTTTATTTCGTATTGCAGTACATCTTTCGGCAGGTGATAATCTGGGATGCCGTACCAAGCCGTCCCTCCCGCAAACGAAAGTTCTTCAAAAATAGTGACGCTGTGTCCATACCTCTTCAACAGTTCAGCTGCAGCTAATCCCGAAGGTCCTGCCCCTACGATCGAAACGTGCTTGCCTGTATCTCCCTCAGAAGGCGGATCTGGCTGCGGGGATTTGAACTCTTCCCAGTCTGAGACAAATCTTTGAATCATTCCAATCGAGACAGGATCGCCATCCTGATGCCATACGCAAGCGTCTTCGCAGAGACCTTGCATTTGAGGACAGCATCGTGCCGTAACTCCCAAAAGTGCATTTGTTTCCCTGATTCTCCGGTAGGCTGTTTCAAAGTCTCCTCTTGCCACAGCGTCGCACATTCCTCTTACATCAAGCTGCAAAGGGCATGCAGCTATACAGACTGGATTCAGGCACCTTGCGCACCTGTCAGCTTCCAGCATTGCTTCCTCAGTTGTATACGGTTGCTCAACTTCAGAAAAGTTGCCCTCCCTGCTTTGAGGAGACGATTTTGGAAATGGGAAGGGGCCAGTACGTTTAGTTAGCTGCATTGAACTCAAATCTTCTATCTCTCCTATGACATCCCTCAGGAGAAACTAGCTCCTTCAGAGAAGATTACCGAAAGTCGATATTTAAGATCCGATACCGATTTTCAAATATGATAATGGACAGTTTATCTCGATCGTGAAATGAGTCTGCTCCAATTTAGACACGTGCCCAAAATAATCAGATCCTCATATCATGTAGCGATTCTCTGACTTCGAGGGCCACGAATCCTAAAATGATCGCCGTGGCCACGTAGTCAGCCCAAACGATATGGAGGAAGTAATTCAAAAGCAATCCGCCTAAGAGCGCAATTGACATTAAAAAGCAAGTTGCCGATTCGGTTGCGTCGATCGAGAGTGGCAAGATATTCCCCTCTCTTCCTATTCTTTTCTTTTGAATCCAAAGAACAGGCATGATAATCACAGCCCCGAGAGCAACAGCTATCCCGAGTGGAGAAGCCTCTGGCGTTATTCCTAAAACAAACGAGGAGATCGCTCCGCCTGCAATTATCGGAATGAGCAGAATCAAAAGAACTGTTGCAATCTTTTCCGTTCTCTTTGATTCTGTCTTACTTGCAAATCCTCCTTTGTTCAAATTTCGAAGAAAGCTCAGGACCGCGTATGCGGAAATTAGTTCAATCATGCTGTCACCGCCAAAGGCGAGCAGAGCGAAACTTTTGCCAACCATCAAGCCTGCAACTATGGAAGCAACAACCTCGATACTCATCCAGCCAAGACTGAAGTACTCGAGAGATACTCCCTTTCGGACTTGACCTTTATGCCAGACAACATGAATATCACTGCAACAACAAGAACCGATAGAATTGCAATCGTAGCATTCTTGTTGTCTGGTGCATCCTTGGCAGGATTGCTCATCACATTCGCAAAACAAGCAACTTTTCTGATTTGTGCCAATAGCTAATACTCTCTCGTTCCTTCTGGTATCGCTCATCTTCTCAGGGAGAGTCTTCTATTTGTCTTTCATCGGCTTTGGTTTTCACGAAACTATGATAATTCCTGACTTGCATAGAAGAGTTTGTTCAGTATGCCACTATCTTTGGTAGAGCCAATGGATTCGAAATACATAGCCATGTAGAACGAAGTTTGGAATTCGAATCCAAATTAGGAGCACCATACAAAGTTAGATACATATAACTTAAATATCCTGGATTACCTCCTCTGACTTGAGACATGCGCGCACCCTGGAACCGGGCCCTGAATTTTCTTGTACCGAATCAGAAACCAGAGGTGTCAGAACATCAAAAAACAAACCCTCACGTTTCACTCCGCGACTTTTTCATATATCTCGGCCCCACCCTGATCATCAGTCTCGCTTACATCGATCCGGGGAACTTCGGAACTGACATAGCGGGAGGAGCGACCTTCCACTACGACCTTTTGTTCGCAGTCTGGATGGCAGGTCTAATGGCAATGGTACTCCAGTACATGTCCGGAAAGCTCGGAATCGCCACTGGAAACAGTCTCGCCCAAATGATACGAGTGTCATTGAAGTCGAGAATTCGAATTGTTTCCTATTGGTTGGTAGCCGAAGTTGCGATCGCTGCGACAGATCTGGCAGAGTATCTGGGAACGGTCATTGCCCTGAACATCCTCTTCAATATTCCCCTTCTATATGCAAGTTTCTTGGGGGCGGCTGATGTGATAATTCTCCTCGTACTACTAAACAACCGCTTCCGCGTGCTAGAGTACTTCTTTATGCTCTTCGTCTCGATCATAAGTTTAGGCTTCCTCTACGAGCTCTTTGTTGTTGGCCCTAATCTGCAGCAGATCGCCATCCATTCGTTTTCACCAGATTTGACGGGTGGAACCGTACTCGTCGTTGTAGGGATAGTTGGTGCAACGGTCATGCCCCATGTCCTCTGGCTGCACTCCTCATTGACACAAACCAAAATGCAGAGGTGGGGAATCAAGGAAAACGAGATAGCTCCGAAGAAAAAAATGCTGAAACTTCATCTCCGGGAAAACGTGGTCATTCTGGCTATTGCAAGTTGTGTTAACGCGGCAATTCTCGTAATGGCAGCCGCAGCATTCTTTCCGAAATACAGCAATGTCCAACAGATAAATCAAGCATACGAGATATTGAGGCCGCTCTTTGGCCCGATAGCCGCGATAGTTTTTGGCGGTACACTTCTTGCTTCTGGAATCGCATCGTCAACGGTTGGAACGCTTGCTGGACAGGAGGTCATGACTTCATTGCTTGGGATAAAGGTGAACAAATACCTCCGGCGGATTGTCACTCGACTAATCAACGTCTTCCCGACTACCATCGCCATTCTATTGGGACTGTCTCCATTGTCGCTATTAGTGTACAGTCAAGTTCTACTGAGCCTGTTCATACCGCTCCCTATGATACCCTTGGTTTACTACACCAGCAGGAAGAAGATAATGGGCCCCTTCGTGAACACGCGGTGGTTCATAGTTGTTGCCTGTGTCGTCGTCGGGATCATAATAACTCTGAACATCGACCTGCTTTCCACTATAGTTTAGTTCGATCCTTGACAATATAAGTTGGAATTGAAAACAAAGTCAGGAAGGGAAAGTGAATATGTCGGACCAGGGGTCAGAAAGGTTCTGTTAGCCTTCGATGGTTACTAGTTTCGACCATGATATTTGTCTCCTCTGCCTCTCTTGCCTTGAGAAGGATGATTAAGTAATAGGCGTTCGCAGCAGGGCAAAAGGACATTATCAGTCTT